>CAZOTC010000073.1:6365-9576 GCA_964582605.1 uncultured Geobacter sp.
TGCAGCCTGCTGCTGACGATTGCTTCCCCTGCACCTGCGCAGCAGGTACTGCGGGTGGTGGGGGATGACAACTATCCCCCCTTCCTGTTCCGCGATCCGGCAGGACGTGCCGTCGGCTACAACGTAGACTGGTGGGCGCTGTGGGAAACGAAGACCGGCGTAAAGGTTGATCTTAACGCCGTAAACTGGGCTGAGGCCCAACGGATCATCGCTCGTGGCGAAGCCGATGTGATCGACAATATCTTCCGTACCCCGCCCCGCGAGCCGCTGTACGACTTTACCTCCTCCTACGCCGATGTGCCGGTGGCCATTTACAACCATGTTTCGATCACCGGCATCCATGATCTGAAAAGCCTGCGGGGCTTCCAGATCGGGGTCATGTCCGGCGATGCCTGCATCGACATGCTGCGGCAGGAGGGGATCACCAGCCTGTATGAATACCGGAACTACGCCGCCCTGGTGGATGGTGCGCTGGCCGAAGAGGTCAAACTGTTCTGCCTGGACGAATACCCGGCCAATTATTACCTGTATCGTAAAAACGCCCAGAAACTGTTCCGGAAGTCGTTTCAGCTGTATCAGGGGCATTTTCATCGGGCGGTCCGCAAGGGCAACCACGCAACCCTGCAGCTGGTGGAACGGGGCGCGGCCCTGATCACCCCTGCAGAGGATGCGGCGCTGCGTGAAAAGTGGCTGCCGAAACAGCCGGTCGATTACACACCCTATATCCGCTACGCCGTGGCCGCAGTGGCGGTGCTGCTGCTGCTCTCGCTGGTGCTGCTGTCCTGGCTGCGCACCATGCGGGCTGCGGTGCGGCGCAAGACGGAAGAGCTGCGGGTCAGTGAAGCGCAGTACCGCCTGCTGGCAGAAAATGTCATGGATGTGATCTGGGTCATCGGCCCTGACGGCAGGTTCAGCTATATCAGTCCGTCAGAGATCAAACAGCGGGGCTACCTGCCGTCGGAAAGTGTGGAACAGTCGCTGGAGCAGGTGCTGGCCCCGGGTTCGCTGGAGATTGCCCAGGCCTACCTGGAGCGCGCCCTTGCCGACGGTGCAGCCGGCCTGCCGGTGGAGAGCTTCTGCGGTGAGCTGGAGCAGCTCTGTAAAGACGGTTCAACGGTCTGGACCGAAGTGCGGGCAGATGCCTTCTATGCGGCAGACGGCGGCTTTGCCGGGCTGATCGGCGTCAGCCGGGATATTACCGAGCGGAAACAGGCTGACCGTGAACTGGACGATTACCGCCAGAATCTCGAACGCCGTGTGGAGGAACGAACCGCCGAGCTGAAAGCTATGGCTGATTCGCTGCGGGTAGCCATGGTTGCTGCAGAAGAGGCGGCCCGGGTCAAGACCGGTTTTCTGGCCAACGTGAGCCATGAAATCCGTACACCGCTGAATGTGATCAACGGCATGCTGCATCTGCTGCTGAAGACCGATCTGGCCCCCCGTCAGCGTGAGTACCTGAACAAGACCCATGATGCGAGCCGCCTGCTGCTGGGGATTGTCAATGATATTCTTGATTTTTCCAGGATTGATGCCGGAAAGATCCAGATTGAACAGGCCGATTTTGATCTTGAGCAGCTGCTGGGCAAGGTTGCCGATCAGCTGCGGGAAAAGGCGGTCGCAAAGGGGCTGGAGCTGCAGCTGGAGCGCGATCCGGAGCTGCCTCGCAGACTGTCCGGCGATTTCTCGCGGATCAGTCAGATCCTGCTTAATTTCGGATCCAATGCGGTCAAGTTCACCGAACAGGGCCGGATCCGGATTGCGGTCAGGCTGCAGGAACGGACTGCGGATCAGGTTCTGCTCAGCTTTGAGGTCAGCGATACCGGCATCGGTTTGAGTGATGAGCACCGGCAGCAGCTGTTTCAGAGCTTTCAACAGGGGGATATGTCAACCACGCGCAAATACGGTGGCACCGGTCTGGGGCTGGCCATCTGCAAGCGGCTGGCCGACCTGCTGGGGGGCGAGGTTGCGGTGCAGAGTGTCCTTGGCCAGGGCAGTATCTTCCGGTTTACGGTCAGGCTTGGTGTTGCTGACGATCAGAGCCGGTTTTCGCCGCCGGGTCCTGTTCAACAGGAAGACCAGACAGCACCGGAACAGAACGGGCGTGAACAGTCGGCTGCTGTACTACTGTCCCCGAAAGAGTTTGCCGACCTGTGCAGTCGGCTGGCGGAGCTGTTGCGGGATGATGACCTGTCCGCCGCAAGCCTGTTTGAAGAACATGCTGCGCTGTTCAGTGCTGCTTTTCCATCGGAAGCTGCAGGTCTTGAAAATGCTATCAGGTCGTTTGACTTTGACGTGGCGCTGCAGCGGCTGCAGCAGGCGTTGGATAATCGGTAGTCCTATAAAAAGCATTTGAAACGCAGAGGCGCAGAGGCCACAGAGTAAAAACAACGAGTTAAACGCTTGAAAGCAATGTTTTAATTTACCAGCAAGGTATGCGTTAGTTTGTCTCTAAACTTCTGATTTCTCTGTGTTCTCTGTGTCTCTGTGTTATTAAACTGCCGTTTTTAGGGTAGTACGTAAGGAGAGTGCCGGGAATGTCTGAACAACAGAAAACAGTCCTTATTGTTGATGATACCCGTGAAAACCTGGAAGTGATCGGCGGCATACTGCAGGGAGAATACCGCGTGCGGGTGGCCAATTCCGGCCCGCGTGCCCTGAAGGCTGCGGCAAGCGAGCCGCGCCCTGATCTGATCCTGCTGGATGTGATGATGCCGGAGATGGACGGCTATGCCGTGATCAGGGAGCTGCAGGCCGGCCCGTTGACGGCCGATATCCCGGTCATTTTCGTGACTGCCATGGATTCCGATCAGGATGAGGAGTTCGGCCTGAATCTGGGGGCGGTTGATTACGTCACCAAGCCGGTCCGTCCGGCGATCCTGCTGGCCCGGGTCCATGCCCACCTTGAGCTGAAGCGTGCCCGGGATATCCTGAAGGGCCAGAACCGGTGGCTTGAGGAAGAGATCGAGCGCCGTATGGCGGAAAACGAACTGATCAAAGATGTCAGCCTGAATGCGCTGGCGTTGCTGGCAGAGGCCCGCGACCTGGAGACCGGCTACCACCTGCAGCGTACCCAGACCTATCTGGTGCTGCTGATGGAGCAGCTGCAGGGGCACCCCCGCTTTGCCGGCGGACTGGACCCGGAGCAACGGATGGTGATTGCCAAGGCTGCGCCGCTGCATGATATCGGCAAGGTGGGGATTCCTGACCAGGT
>CAZOTC010000073.1:9676-11210 GCA_964582605.1 uncultured Geobacter sp.
TTGCCAAGGCTGCGCCGCTGCATGATATCGGCAAGGTGGGGATTCCTGACCAGGTACTGCTGAAACCGGCCCGCCTGACCTCGGAGGAGTTTGAGGTGATGAAGGGGCACAGCCGGATCGGTGGTGATGCGATTGCCCAGGCGATCCGGAAGGTGATGGATGCCCATCCGGCCGAGCAGGAGCTGGCGGAAAACCGCAGCTCACTGGCTTTTCTTGAGACGGCCCGCCAGATCGCCCTCTACCACCATGAACGCTGGGACGGCAGCGGGTATCCCGACGGCCTGGCAGGAGAAGCGATTCCGATGGCGGCCCGGCTGATGGCGCTGGTGGATGTGTTTGACGCCCTGTCCTGCAAACGGCACTACAAGCCGCCGTTTCCGATGGATAAAACCGTGGCGATTATTGCGGAAGAACGGGGGCGCCAGTTTGATCCTGATGTGGTGGATGCCTTTCTGCTGTTGCAGTCCCGTTTTGCCGAGATCGCCTGTTGTTTTGCCGATAACGGTTCCTCAGCTGGTACAGGAGTATGACTATGGCCCGGATACTGATTGCTGATGATGATCTGGTGGGGCGACAGATAATCGAGCAGAATCTGGAGGATGAAGGCTATCAGCTGCAGGGGTTCGGCAATGGTGCTGATGCGCTGGCGGCGGTGCGCGCCATGCCGCCCGACCTGATTCTGGCCGATGTGGTCATGCCGCAGATGGACGGCTTTACCCTCTGCCATGCCTGCAAGGTTGACCCGCAGCTGCGGCATATTCCGGTTATCCTCTATTCAAGTAATTTCATCACCCCCAAGGCGCAGCAGCTGGGGCTGGATTTTGGTGCCGACCGTTATCTGGTCAAGCCGGTTGTTCCGGATGAGTTGAGCGAAGCGGTCAGGGAGCTGCTGCAGCATGCCGAGCGGCGCACGGTCTATCGTACACTGCTGCAGGAGGATGAGGCGACCCTGCTGCGCAGTTACAATGAACTGCTGTTCACCAAGCTGCAGACCAAGCTGGATGAGCTGCAGGCTGCCCAGACCCGCCTGATCCAGAACGAAAAACTGGCCACCATCGGCCAAATGGCCGCCGGCGTGGCTCATGAGATCAACAACCCGCTGGCCTTTATCACCAGTAACCTCACCTCTCTGCAGGAGTATCTGGAACGGTACAGTCTCTACTTTCATGCCGTGCAGGAGAAACTGGCCGAGCTGCCCGAGACAGCCGCCACCGAAGAGCTGGCCCTGCTGCGTAAACGGTTGAAGCTTGAGTACATCCTCAAGGATACGCCGGAGCTGCTGGCCGACTGCCTGGAAGGGGCAGAACGGATGCGCCAGATTGTGCTGAACCTGCGCTCGTTCTCCCGTGCCGACCTTGCGGAAAAGAGCCGTGCCGACCTGCACGAGATACTGCAGACCGCCATCAGCGTGGGACACAACGAACTGAAGCAGACTGCGCGGGTAGAGCTGAAGCTGGGCACATTGCCCAAAATCCTCTGCTACCCCCAGCAGCTGGGGCAGGTCTTTTTGAACCTGCTGGTCAACGCCGCCCAG
>CAZOTC010000074.1:0-11113 GCA_964582605.1 uncultured Geobacter sp.
AGCTGGGTATCTGCGGCGAGCACGGCGGCGATCCTGAATCGGTCATCTTCTGCCATAAGATCGGTCTGGATTATGTCTCCTGCTCACCGTTCAGGGTGCCGATCGCCCGTCTGGCAGCAGCCCATGCCGCGCTGGGCGGGGGGACCGACAACACCAAGTAATTTCACCCATGACTGAATCACCGATAGCCCCGCACGACGCCTGTTGTACGGGGCTATTTATTTGGATCCGCTTGCATCCATACCGATTGCCGGTATACTTTTCTGTGCGGTACCCGACCACTAAAAGACAAATAGCGTCTTTTATAATCTGGACATTCACAGGGCTTTCTGATACAGGCTGACAAACAACCCGTTTCACACCGTACACAGCTCATATCCACAGTAAAAACAGCGCTAATCGAGGTCGCAATGTTCAAGAAACTCAAGCTTAGGGCTAAAATCATGCTGGCCATGGTGGTATCCACGCTGGTTGTCTGCACCCTGCTGGTGGTCAGCAACGTCACCAGCATGTCGCGACTGATCCAGGACGCAGAACGCAATGCACTGGATGCCCACATGAAGTCCATTACCAACAGCATCGCCTCTGAAAGCAACAATGCTGAGACCATGAGTGCACTGGTGGCAGGGATCCCGCTGGTGAAGGAAAAGTTTGATGCCGGCGACCGCAAGGTGCTCTCAGAGCTGTTCCTGCCAGGTTTCAAGACACTGCAGGAGGCCTACGGCGTTGAACAGTTTCAGTTTCTGCGTCCACCGGCCACGTCATTTCTGCGGGTACACAAACCGGAAAAGTTTGGCGATGACCTCTCCCAAATGCGCCATACCGTGGTTGCAACCAACAACAGCCGTAAGCCGACCAAGGGACTTGAATACGGCGTGGCCGGTCTGGGTGTCCGCGGGATGGTGCCGGTCTCCTATGCCGGGCGTCATGTGGGTGTGGTCGAGTTCGGCATGAGTTTCGGCCAGCCGTTCTTTGACAATTTCAAAGCGCAAAACGGGGTGGACGCGGCCATGCACCTGTACGACGGCAAGGCCTTCAAGACCCTCGGTTCTACTATCGGTAAGGAACCCCTGCTAGCTGCCGATCTGCTGGGCAAGGCGATGAACGGCGAGCCGCAGCTGCAGCACCGTTCCTTAAAAGGGCTGCCCTATGCCATTTATGCCGCCGCAGTCAAAGACTTTTCCGGCAAACCGATCGGCGTGGTCGAGATTGCCATGAACAGCAGCAGCTATCAGTCAGCCCTGAATGCAGCCCGTCGAAACGGCATCCTGCTGGGGATACTGGCCCTGGCTATCGGGGTCGGCATTGCCGTTGTTGCCGCCCGTCATCTGGTTGGACAGGTAAACGGGATACTGCTGGCGGTCAACCGGGTGGCTGAAGGTGATCTTTCGGTTGAGATTACCGTAGACGGTAATGACGAGATCAGCCAGCTGGCCAGGGCCACCAATCAGATGCGGATCAAGCTGCACGAAATGGCTTCAGAGGTCCGTGCCCATGCCGATGCCGTCAACCGTGCCGCCCAGGAGATCACCGCAGCGGTTGAAAGTCAGGCTGCGACCTCCACTGAAATGTCTGCCTCGGTTGCTGAAATAACCTCCACCATGGAAGAGTTCTCCGCCTCCTCAACCCAGATTGCCGACTACTCAAAATCGGTCGTTGATATTGCCAACCAGACCCTGGAAGGCAGTCGCAAAGGATCTGAAGCGATGCAGTCAGTGCTGGGCAAGATGGATGATATCCGGATCGACAATCAGCGCAGCCTGCAGGAGATCGTTGATCTGGGGGCAAAATCCAAACAGATCAGCAAGGTAATGGAGATCATCAATGATGTTGCCGATCAGACCAAACTGATCGCCTTCAATGCTGCCCTTGAGGCATCCAGCGCCGGTGAAGCCGGCAAACGCTTCTCGGTTGTGGCGGCAGAAATCCGCCGTCTGGCTGATAGTGTAACCGACTCCACCAACGAGATCGAATCAAAGATCAATGAGATTCAGGACTCCATCAGCCGTCTGGTGATCAGCTCTGAAAAGGGGGCCGGCGGCATTTCGGCCGGCACCGGGGCCAGCGCCACCACTGCTGAACGTCTGAACGAGATCGTCTACGCCGCCAGTCAGACCAGCAGCTCTGCCCAGCAGATATCGCTTTCAACCCAGCAGCAGAAGACCGCCAGCAGCCAGGTACTGGTGGCCTTGCGGGAAATCGTGACCGCCAGTACCCAGACCGCCCAGTCAATCACCCGTATCTCGCAGGTCAGCAAGGAGATGTCGGGACTTTCATCGGAGCTGTCCAAGGTGGTTGACCAGTTCAAGCTTAATCACAAGGGCTGATCTCCATGACCGTTGATACGATACGGGTGCTGCTGGCTGATGACAGCAGCATGGTGCGCGAAATGCTCAGGGATATTCTTGAGCAGGAGCCGGACATCCAGGTGGTGGGTGAGGCTTGCAACGGACAGGAGGCGATTGAAAAGGCCCGCTTGCTGAAGCCGACACTGATCACCATGGACCTGGAAATGCCGGTGATGAACGGGATGGAGGCGATTACCGTCATTATGGGGGCCAAGGCGGTGCCGATCCTGGTGGTCAGCGGTATTGCCGATGCCCAGAAGGCATACGAAGCGGTACGTCGCGGTGCGCTGGACGTGGTTGCGAAGCCTGATGTAAGTGCGGCTTCAGTCAAGGAGTTTGTCTCCAAGGTGCGGATGCTGGCAAAGGTACCGGTTATTACCCATATCAGGCCGCTTTATCCGGAAGAGCAGCGATCCGCTGCCGCCACACCTCCGCGCTGCCCTCCATTGCCTGCCCTGCAGACAGCCGGCGCCGCTTCCGGCACCGCAGGGCAGGTCTTTGCCATCGCCTCCTCAACCGGCGGCCCCCAGGTACTGGCCCAGATCCTGCCGCAGCTGCCGGCTGATTTCCCCTGCCCGGTGCTGATCGCCCAGCATATCTCTGAGGGGTTTGCCACCGGTATGGCAGAATGGCTGTCTGGGCTCAGCAGGCTGCCGGTCAGGCTTGCGCAGCACGGTGAACCGGTCTGCTCCGGCGCGGTCTATCTGGCGCCGCCGGAATACCATTGCACTGTCAACAACGCACGTCAGATCGCACTGGTTGAACGGGCCGAACAGGACATCTACCGTCCCAGCTGCGACCGCCTGCTGGAATCGGTGGCAACCGTCTACCGGGCCGATGCCGTCGGCATTATACTGACCGGCATGGGTCGTGACGGAGCCCACGGAATCGCCCGCATACACAATAATGGCGGCATAACCCTGGCCCAGAATGCCGAGACATCGCTGATCTACGGCATGAACCGCTGCGCGATTGAGGCCGGTTCGGTACAGAAAGTGATGCCGGGGGCCGGGATCGCAGCAGAGATGTTGAAACTGGCAGGGGTTGCGTGATGTCGGCGCTTGAGCCGTTCAAGGACTATATCTGTGACGTCTGCGGTCTCCGCTTTGAAGACAAAAGCGGCACGGAGAAACTGGCCGCTGCGCTGACGGACCGGATGGTGAACACCGGCTGTGCAGAGCAGCAGTATCTTGGGTTGATCAAGGCTGACCAGGATGAATTCCAGCGACTTGTCAATCTGCTGACCATTAATGAAACCTATTTTTTCCGTGAGCCCGAACAGTTGCGCCTGCTGACCGAGCGGATTGTCCCGCGGCTGCTGATCAGGAATGACGGCACAGCTCCGATAAAGATACTCAGTGCCGGCTGTTCATCAGGGGAAGAACCGTATTCACTGGTCATGTCGCTGCGGGAGCGGTATGGCGAGAGCCTGCCCCGTTTCTGTACGGTTACCGGTGTTGATATTGACAGCGCCGTGCTGGCCAAGGCTCGCGCCGGTCAGTACGGAGAGTTTTCCTTCAGGGGTGTTTCGGCAGAGCTGCGCAACCGTTACTTTGAAAAAACCGTCAGAGGCTGGCAGGTCAAGGCTGAGATCCGCTCAATAGTCAGCTTTCATGAGCTGAATCTGCTTGCACCGACCATGCCGCAAAAGCTTCACAGTTTTGATGTGATTTTCTTTCGCAACGTCTCGATCTACTTTGATGAACCGACCCGACGACAGATACAGCAAAACCTGGCATCGCTGATGAAAGAGGACGGGGTGCTGATGATCGGCTGTTCCGAGACCATCGCCAATGATCTCGGCGTGTTTCAGATGATTGAGGAAGAAGGGCTGTTTTACTTTATCAAGGGGAATCCGCCGTTGCCCGAACAGCACACCCCGCTGGCCGGCAGGACAGCTTCCGGCATCAGACAGCAGGAACAGTCAACGCAGCCGACAGCAGTCGATCTGCCGTTGCCGGTTCTGACCCTGCCCGACACCTGGCAACGGCCCGTGGCTTCCCAACCCCTTGACCTGGCTGCAGTGCAGCTGATGGTACATGAAAAACGGTACACTGAGGCAGCACAACAGCTTGAAGAGCTGTTGGCAAAAGAGCCTGACAACATTGAGGCCTTGCTGCTGAAGGCGACGGTGTTGCTGAACCGCAAAAAGTTTGACGAGGTCCGCTCAACCGCCTGCAAGGTGCTGGAACGCAGGCAATGGAGCGTTGATGCCTTCCTTTTGCTGGGATTATCTGCAAAATGGGATGAAAAGCCGGATGAAGCGATCAACTGCTTCAAACAGGCGGTTTATGCCTGTCACACCTGCTGGCCGGCCCACTACCACCTGGCCGACAGCTATAACCGCAGCGGAGAAGCGGAGCTCGCCCGACGTGAGTACCGTGCCGTACTGCAGCTGACGGCCCAGAGCAGTACGGAAACCGGTATAACCGTAACTTCGCTGGGATTGCCGGCAGCGGAGATTCGGCTTGTGGCAGAGCAGCAGCTGAAAAAACTGACCAGTCGGGCAACGGGGTAGCAGGTCACCATGGCGATCAGTCTTGCAAAATTTGTGCTGCGCTTCATTGAGGAGGCACGGGAGCATCTCACCAGACTTGCTGACGGCGTGGCTTCTCTGGAAAAGGGGGCCTCCGACCCTGAGCTGATTAATCTGCTGTTCCGCTCCGCCCATACGGTTAAAGGCTCCTCACGGATGGTCAAGCTGGACACGATCACGGAGACCGCTCACCGGATGGAGGATATTCTGGGGGCACTGCGGGACGGCAGCCTCTCCTTCAGTCAAGAACTGGGACAGCTGCTGTACCGGAGTATTGACACCATCTCGCAACTGGTTGATCGGGCTGCGGAAAACCCGGATGCCCCGCACATGCCGCCGGTTGACGAACAACTCTGCCGTGCCCTTGATGCCCTGCTTGCAGGTGAAACTGCTCCAGTGCCGGAAGCGTCTCCGGAGACGGCTGCGCCATCCGCGCAGCCGCCAGCTGCAGAAACCGCCAGTGCCGTCCCTGCAACAGCAACCGAGCCGAAGCTGAAGACCGCCGAGACCGTCCGGGTCCGGCTTGCCAAGCTGGATGAACTGATCAAGCTGATGGGTGAGGTCATCTCCAGTCACGCCCGGATGCGTCAACGTCTGCTGGATCTGCAGCAGCTGGAACGGGACTCGGACAACGACTGCCCGGACGGACGGCAACGCCTGTCTTTACACAGTTTTTCACATGCCTTCAGGGACGATGTGCAGACCCAGCATCTGCTGATGAATGAACTGCACGACAAGGCGCTGCTGATGCGGATGCTGCCGCTGACCGTGGTCTTTGAACCGGTGGCCAGGATGGTGCGGGATCTGGCCCGCACGTTGGGCAAACAGGTCGAATGCACCATCACCGGTTCCGAGATTGAGCTTGACCGGCAGATGATCGATCTGCTGTCCGATCCGATCCTGCATCTGCTGCGTAACGCCCTTGACCATGGCATCGAGCCCCCCCGACAGCGCAGTGACTCAGGCAAACAACCCCAGGGACAGATCGCCCTGACAGCCCGGCAGGATGGCGGATGGGTCCTGATAGAAGTAACCGACGACGGTAAGGGGATTGATCCGGCCATGGTGCGGGACAAAGCGATCCGTAAAGGTTTGCTGACTGAAGAGGCGGCCGCCTCCCTGACCCGGGAAGATGTTATCGACCTGATCTTCCTGCCCGGTTTCTCCACCAGTACCATCATCACCGATCTGTCCGGTCGCGGTGTCGGCATGGATGTGGTCAAACGCTGTATAGTGGATGATCTGCAGGGAACCGTAACAGTGGAATCACGCCTCGGGCAGGGTTCCACCTTTGCGCTCAGACTGCCGCTCTCCCTGGCGATGATGCGAATCCTGCTGGTGGGTGTGGAGGGGCTTCCCTTCGGCTTCACCTCCCAGCATGTGGCGGCCCTGATCAGGGTGCCCCAGTCGGCATTGATGACGATAACCGCCGGTCGCAGCGCTGTTGTGCTGGAAAATGAATTTGTACCGGTGGTCCCCCTTGCCGCACTGGTACGGATACCGGCTCACCAGACCCGTTCCGATGCGTACCGGAATGTACGAAGGCCCGGCCTGTTGCTGCTGGTATTGCAGGTCCGCAATGAGAAACTGGCCTTGATCATTGATGAACTGCTGGATGAATATGATATGGTGATCAAGCCGATGCCGAAACACCTGCGCCAGCTGGCCATGGTATCCGGCATGGTCATCACCGGAAAAAATGAACTGGTTAATGTGCTGCATGCCCCGGCCCTGCTGGATCTGGCCCGCCGCCTGCAGATGACGGCATCGACCATCAACCGTGATACGGTGTCGCCGTCCGGAGAGAAAAACAGCAAGGTACTGGTGGTGGATGACTCGATCAGCACTCGTGAGATCGTCAAGGACCTGCTGGAGGCCTACGGTTATCAGGTGACCCTGGCGGAAGACGGTCTGGACGGCCTGGGCAAGGCGCTGGCAGAACCGTACGATGCAATTTTGACCGATGTGGAGATGCCCAACATGGACGGTTTCAGCCTGACCGCCCGGTTGCGGGAAGAGGAACGGTACCGCACCGTGCCGATTGTGATCATCACCTCACGGGAGCGGGAAGAAGACAAACGGCGTGGGATCGATGCGGGAGCCGACGCCTATATTGTCAAGAGCGACTTTGAGCAGAGCAGTCTGGTGGATACCCTGCAGGCCTTGCTGGGATAAGCTCCCTTCGACTTCGCTCAGGGAGCGGGTTGGTGAGCGGAGTCGAACCAACAGGATTATTTGGATAAGGAAAGGTAACCCATGCGTATACTGGTGGTTGATGACGATCCGATGGCCGGTGAAATGACCGCTGCCATCCTTGAAGACCTGGGGCATGAGACCGTACTGGCTGAAAACGGGGTTGAGGCTGCGGAACTGGTTGGGGCGGGGCCACCTTTTGATCTGGTCCTGAGCGACCAGAATATGCCGATGGTGAGCGGTATTGATCTTTTCCGTGAGTTGCGCAGCCAGCAGGTTATGGTACCCTTTATCCTGCTGACCGGCACCGATCCGGAAGGGGCGCTTGCCGAGGAACCGGGGCTGGACGGCTGCCTGCTGAAAGATCGCACACTGATGGAAAAACTTCCTGTGGCGGTTGCAGACTGCCTGGCCCGTCGGGGCAAATCCTGAAAGGATCGGGATGACAGCAGAAACCAAGCTGACAGCAAATCAGAAAATCGCCCGGCTGCGCGGCATGTTTCTCGACCAGCTCCCGCAGAGGCTGGAGCAGATCGATGACCTCCAGTTACGTCTGAAGGCCAACAGCGGCAACATGGATGCCCTGACCGAGCTGCATCGTACCGTTCACAGCCTGAAGGGGACCGGACGTTCCTTCGGGTTCGATCAGCTGGGAGAGGCGGCTGACAATGCCGAACAGATGCTCAGCAACCGCCTGCAGGACCCGACGGCAGCGCTGCCGGCTGACTGGCTACACCAACTGGAGGCTTATCTGACAGAGCTGGCACAGGATGCCGGTTCCATTCTATCTGCAGACGACCAGGTAACAGCTCAGCTGGAGATGCTGGAGCTTGGCTCCTTCAAGCCGCTCTGGCCCAGTCAGGATTGTCGTGGCAAGCTGCTCTATATCTGTGATGACGACCCGCTGGTGGTGGAGCAGCTTTCAACGCAGCTCTCCTGCTTTGGCTATCAGACCGTTATCTTTACTGAGCTGGATAAGCTGAACAGATCAGTTCTTGAAAACCGGCCCGATGCCTTGATCATGGACATCAATTTTCCCGAAGGTCGCTATGCCGGAACCGACCTGGTCGGCTCTCTGCGAAAGGAACTTGACTATCAGTTACCGGTGCTGTTCCTTTCCAGCCGGGATGACTTTGATGCACGCCTTTCGGCAGTACTTGCCGGAGGCACGGACTACTTTACCAAACCGGCCAATATTCAGGAGCTGGTAGCCTCGCTGGACAGGCTGACCTGTCAGTCCGCCCCCGAACCGTACCGGATTATGGTGGTGGATGACGAACCGACGGTATCTGATTACCACAGCGTGATCCTGCAGGAGGCAGGCATGATCACCCGCTGCGTCAACGAGCCGAGCAGTGTCCTGGGAATACTGCAGGAGTTTCGGCCCGATCTGGTACTGATGGATATGTACATGCCGATCTGTACCGGTCAGGATCTGGCCAGGCTGATCCGCCAGGTTCAGGAGTATGCGGCGATTCCGATTATCTACCTCTCCAGCGAGACGGACAAACAGAAGCAGTTCTCTGCCATGCGGATCGGGGCCGAAGGGTTTATGACCAAGCCGGTGGTGCCCGGTGAGCTGGTGGCAGCGGTGGAGATCCGGGCCGAACGGATGCGCGCATTGCGCTCAATGATGGTGCGGGACAGTCTGACCGGGCTGTTTAACCATACCACCACCACCCAGCTGCTGGAAGCCTCCATGGCCAGTACTCGTCGAGGCGGTTCTACGCTCTGCTTTGTGATGATTGATATCGACCATTTCAAAAAAGTGAACGATCGTCACGGACACCCGGCTGGTGACCAGGTGATTCTGGCCCTGGCCCGGGTTCTGAAACAGCGGCTCCGGATTTCGGACATTGTCGGTCGCTACGGCGGTGAAGAGTTTGCGCTGGTGCTGCAGGATGTTGCTGCTGAGAAGGGGATGGAGTTGGTTGACGGATTACGGCAGGACTTTGAACGTTTGAGCTTCAACGGACACGGCACAACCTTTTCATGCACCTTCAGCGCCGGTATTGCGGTTTTCCCTCGCTTCGGAAGTCTTGAAAAACTGCGCGAAGCTGCGGACCAGGCGCTCTATCGTGCAAAACATGAGGGCCGTAACCGGGTGGTTACGGCATAGGACGGCACATTGATGAGTGATATTAATCTCGACCAGATACTTGCCAAACGCCAGACCGCCCGTAAAGAGATCGTCAATGTGGATGAACCGGTGATCAAGCTGGTGATCTTCGCATTGGGCGATGACTGGTTTGCCTTTCACGGCGAACGGATCAGGGAGATCCTGACCAAGGCCGTTATCTTTTTTGTGCCTGGATGCCCCGGTTCCCTGGAAGGGGTCATCAACGTGCGGGGCGATATCGAGTCGGTCATCCGTCTGAATGAACTGCTGCTGGTACCGCTTCCGGAGACGGGTGCAACATCGGCAATACTGCTGGGATCCGGCACAGCCATGAACAGCGGCATCCGCGTTGATTGTGTTGTTGACGTGATTGATACTCCTCAAAGTTTTATCCAGCCACCTCCGTCCAACCTGCCGGACCAGATACGACCGTTTGTCTCAGGACTGCTGCGCTTCAAGGAACGACCGGTTTCCGTACTGGATCTGGAGCAGATCTTCACGCAGTATGTCAAAGGGCTGGGATGATCAGCGAGGTTGGTCCGCAACCGGATGGAGATGCCCTGGAGCTGGTGCTGTTCAAGGCGGGACAGCACTGTTTTGGCCTTGAGGCCTCGCGGGTACGCAGGTCAGGTGACGCTTCAACGCCTGATATCCCCACCGCAGAATCACTGCTGGACCTTGCCGGAGAGGTCACTGACGACCGCCGTAAATGCCTGACCATCAAAGGTACCGATCAGGATTACGAACTCTCCGTTGCCGCGCCGTTTGAACTCTGTGCCATCCCGATAGAAGCTATTCACCCTCTGCCGTTTGCCCTGGCAGCACGTTGCAGACTTCCGGGCCTGCGCGCGCTGGCCGTAACAGAGCGTGGCCTGACCCTGCTGGTGGATCTGCATACGCTGCTTGAAGCCGGTTAGTGGAGATGGCTCCCATTCATGCGCAACGTACTCCTTCTCACCAATTCCAATGATGCAGAGGCCTTAGTCAGCCACCTGTCCTCGGTTGTTCCAAAGCTGGCAGTTGAATGGGTGCAAAGCCTCACTGCCTTGCTTCAAGCCTGCGCTGCGTGCGCATATGACGTCCGTCTCATCGCATACCAGACCCCGGTGATTGTGCCGGTCTCTTTGCTCGACAGCTTGCGGTTTCCAGCCTACAACGTTCACCCCGGCCCCCCCACCTTCCCCGGCAGCGCCCCTGACGCGTTTGCTGTGTATGAAGGCGCGACACGTTATGGCGTTACGGTACATGAAATGGCAAAAACGGTCGACTCAGGCCCGATTGTCGCTGTCAGCTGGTTTGATGTGCCCCCTGGGATTGGTCGCATGGCTTTGGCTCGTATGGCCCGGAAAGCATCTTTTGAACTGTTTCAACAAATCGCGCCCAAAATCGTGACTGCAGAGCTGCCACTTACCGCCTTGCCTGTCACCTGGTCCGGCCAAAGGCGTACCAGCCGTGACTTTGCTTCGCTTTGTCGGTTGTCAGGCGATGTCGACGCCTGCGAATTACAGCGTCGTTACCGTGCTTTCGGCGAGGGTCCCGCCAACCCGTTACGTCTGAACCTGCATGGCTACAATTTTGTTATGGATAAACAAGGCCTTGCGGATGGATATCTCGACGGCATCTTTCAGGGCAATATCTGCGGCTGGGCAAAATTGCGCTTCCAGGATTTCAGCCCCCTCCTGGTCAGAATCATTATCGACGAACAACAAGAGATTTACGTAATGGCCCAGGATTTTCGTCAGGATGTCCGGGATGCCGGCTACGGGGATGGAAATTCAGGTTTTTCGGTACCCATTCCACAGACCTTATGCGACGGCCTTTATCACAAGGTTCACGCCTGCCTGCCTGATCATGCCGAAGCGTCTTTGGCGGGCAGTCCGGCAAGCTTCCTGTTTCCAAAGCCAATCGGAAGCGATC
>CAZOTC010000075.1:0-11106 GCA_964582605.1 uncultured Geobacter sp.
GAACCCGCGACCTTCAGCTTGGGAAGCTGACACTCTACCACTGAGTTATTCCCGCTTAATGGAGCACCTTTTATAGCGAAAGGTGCTCTGTCTTGTCAATCTCTAGTTAAGCACACTCTGAGTAACCGCAGACGTGGCAGACCATGCAGCCGCCTTCGTGTTCAACAATGCCGCCGCATTCCGGACAAGCGCCCCGTTCCTGTTTTGCAGCTTCTGCATGCAGATCATAGCCGTTTTCAAGCATGTGGGCCTGGATCGCTTTCGCCACGGCGTCGGCACAGGAAAGTACCCGATTTTCGCCGTAGCCTGACGGACAGTGGCAGGAGATACCGAGCAGTTGCTTGATGACCTGGCGGGCCTGGATGCCGCTTCGCCATGCCAGAGAGACCATCCGACCGATCGCTTCAGACTGGGATGCTGCACAGCCGCCAGCCTTGCCCATGGTGGTGAACAGTTCGAACAGGCCGTTTTTGTCTTCGTTTACGGTGATGTACAGGGGGCCGCAACCGGTCTGCATCTGGTAAGTCCAGCCTTTCAGTGCCTTGGGACGTTCACGTTTGATGGCGTGTTTATCTTCTTCTATCGGTACTGCCGAGATTGCGGCCTTGTCCTCTTTCTTGCTTGTGGAGAGTACTTGTTCATCGCGGGAGCCGTCGCGGTAAATGGTGACACCCTTGCAGCCGGTCTTGTAGGCCAGGATGTAGACTTTTTCAACATCTTCAATGGTTGCAGTGTTGGGAAAGTTGACAGTCTTTGAAACCGCATTGTCCGTATGATACTGAAAGGCCGCCTGCATCTGGATATGATCTTCCGGGGTAATGTCATGGGCAGTGACAAAAACTCTGCGGATGTCGGCTGGTACTTCGTCTAAATCATGTACCGTACCATGCTCTGCAATCTTCTCCATCAGTTCCGGTGAATAGAATCCACGCTCTTTTGCCAGCTGCTCGAAGATTGGGTTCACTTCCACCAGTTTGGTGCCATCCATCACATTTTTAACATAGGAGACTGCAAAAAGTGGTTCAACTCCGGATGACGCATTGGCGATCATTGAGATGGTGCCGGTAGGAGCGATGGTGGTAACCGTCGCGTTCCGTTGCGGCAGAGCGCCTTTTTTGTCAAAAACAGAGCCAGTGAAATTGGGGAACGATCCTCTCTTTTGGCCAAGTTCGCGTGAAGCAGCATGGCCTTCCTCGTTGATGAAGTGCATAACCTTTTTCCCCAGTTTTACTGCCTCATCGGAGTTGTAGGGGATGCCCAGCAGAATCAGCATGTCCGCCCAGCCCATGACACCCAGACCGATTTTACGGTTGGCATGGGTCATGTCGTGGATCTGCTGTAGCGGGTATTTGTTGGCTTCAATTACGTTATCCAGGAAATGCACCGCATCGTGGACAACCTCTTTCAGGCGACTCCAGTCAATGGCACCATCGGTAACAAAGCGTCCAAGGTTGATTGATCCAAGATTACAGGATTCGTAGGGAAGTAACGGCTGTTCGCCACAAGGGTTGGTTGATTCTATCTCACCGATATGGGGAGTAGGGTTGTCCCGGTTCAGTCGATCAAGGAAGATAATGCCAGGCTCACCATTTTCCCAGGCCTGATTGACAATCCGTTGAAATACCTTACGGGCATTGAGTGAACCCATTTTAGTTTTGTCACGGGGATTAAGCAGGTCATATTCTTCATCCCGCTCTACTGCCTGCATGAATTTTTCAGTTAGGCCGACCGAGATGTTAAAGTTGTTAAACATCTTTTGATCTGCCTTGCACATGATAAAATCCATGATGTTGGGGTGATCTACCCGTAGTATGCCCATGTTGGCACCACGACGGGTACCACCCTGTTTGATGGTTTCAGTGGCAGTGTCAAAGACTCGCATAAAGGAAATTGGTCCGCTGGAGACGCCGGTGGTGGTCTTGACCAGATCATTGGCAGGCCGCAGGCGGGAGAAGGAGAAGCCGGTGCCGCCACCGGATTTGTGGATCATGGCGGTGAATTTGACTGCATCAAATATCTCTTCAATGGAGTCGCCGACCGGCAACACAAAACAGGCAGAAAGCTGGCCAAGTTCACGTCCGGCATTCATGAGGGTAGGCGAGTTGGGGAGAAAATCAAAACTGACGATCATGTCGTAAAAACGTTCTGCTAACTGCTTGACATCAGCTTTTTTACTGTACTTTCTGTCCGGTTCGGCGATGGTTTCAGCAACTCTGCGAAACATGTCAGCAGGTGTTTCCAGCGGTTTGCCGCTTGTGTCACGTTTGAGGTATCTCTTTTCAAGGACAGTCAGGGCATTGGGAGTGAGTACAGGTTGACAGAAGGCAGATGCTTTGGCAGACATGGTGTTCTCCTTGTAGAGGTAGTTCGTATGTATTGGGTAATGCGGGAAAGTGTTGATGACAGGTTCGGCTGAAACTCACTTTTGGCACAATATTTAGTGTGAGTGGCAGGATAGAACCACAACATATATGTGTTGTCAACGTCAATTTTAACAGCTCGGCTATCTTCTTTTTAACGCTTCGTGAATACAGGAATTTTTTAAAAAATTTACACACAGTGGATAATGTGCTATTAACTTTGTCCGTATATTCAGTAATTTAAAACTATTGGTACGACATGACTTCCTCTCTCTCTGTATTTAACCGAACTATTGATAATGCCTTGTGTTGTATGAGCCTTGTCTGTCTGGTCCTCTTGCTGTCCGGTTGCCAGCAGCTGTTTCATGCGCAGGATTCCCCTTTAAAAGGGCAGGCTGTGACCGTATCAATGACTGTCCCGACACCACCACCACCGTCTGCAAAGCCGTTGCCGCAAACGCCAGCACTTTCGCCGACACAAATCAAACCGGCACAAGCTTCACTTGACACAAAGCTTTTGCCGGTACAGTCGCCAGCGTCGCCGGACCCTTTGACGTTAAAGACAACCACTGTATCAGACAGACCTGATCAGCCAAAACCGTCTCGCAGCTTGGTGCTGAAGGCAGATACCGTGCTTGCGGGCAAAACTGTTACTGAAGATCTGGTGCTGCGTGGCACAGTTCTAGTGAGAGGTTCTCTGGTCGTTTTACCTCAGGCAACGTTGCGTATTGAACCTGGCACTGTTGTTCGCTTTACCACTGCTGACGGATCTGCTCAACTGCCGCGTATAGTGGTACAAGGGCGGATTGTTGCCACCGGCACTGCGCAGCAGCCGATTGTCTTGGGACCGGCATTCAATGAACCTGCTGCCGGCGATTGGGGAGGGGTTGTACTACTGAACAGTGAAAAGAAGAACAGCCTTGATCATTGTCGGATAGAAGGTGCCCAGACAGCTCTTGAAGCGCATTTTTCACGTGTTTCAGGACGTGGGCTCGTGATACTTCGTTCTCAAACGGGTGTTGCCCTGTTTGATTCTGAAGCCGTTGTGCAAGGCAGCGCCGTTAGCCGTTGCGATACCGGCTACCGGCTTTCAGACAGTGATCTGGACCTTAAAGAGAGTACCATCCGTGAAAACCGTGTGGGGGTTGAGGTCCAACGTTCTTCATTTACGTTGTCCGGTGTCAAGGTGCTTAATAACTCTCAGGAAGGGGTCTTGGCAGATCAGGCCCGTTTCCGGATAAACAACTGCCTGTTTGCTGAAAATCGCTGTGGAATCAGATTAATAACCGGTGACGGCCAGATTTTTCTCTCCCGCTTTTATGGTAACCGTGAAAATGCGGCAGAGCTGACAGGAGTGAGAATCCGGATTGCTACATCCTCATTTTTCAGGAATGGAGGCGCAGGACTTCTGGTTGAAAATGCTCGAGGCAGTATTGTCGGATCGTCATTGGGGGAGAACAAAGCCGGCAACCTGATTACTCGGGGAAATGAGTCGTTTGTTGCCTTGCTTAACTGGTGGGGCAGTGCGGATGAAAAACAGATTGCTGCCGGTATTATTGAACCGACCAGAAAAGAATCTGCCGGCTCGGTCCTGTTTGCTCCTTTTTTGAAAGAACGTCCTGTTACGGCTCCTTAGGCCTGGCTATTTTCTATGCCGCTCTACCTTGATAATGCCGCCACCAGCTTTCCCAAGCCGACTCAGGTTTATGATGCCGTCATGCAGGCAATGCAGCAGATCGGGGCATCGCCAGGCAGAGGAGGATACGGTAGTGCCCTTGACGCCTCGCGCCTGTTGATGGATACCCGTGAGGCTATTGCCGGACTCTTTCATGTGGCAGACTCTTCCCGGATTATCTTTACCAGTAATGCCACCTCTGCCTTAAATCTTGCAACTATTGGCTCACTCCAGCCGGGCGATCATGTAATCAGCAGTTCCATGGAACACAACTCCCTGCTACGTCCGCTCTTTCTTCTGGAAAAGCAGGGGGTCGAGTTGACCCTTGTTTCAGCTGATTCACAGGGTTTGATTGATCCTGAACAGATCAGGCAGGCCTTGCGTAGCACTACAAAAATGGTTGCGGTAGCTCATGTTTCAAATGTTACCGGAGGGATACAAGATATTGCGGCGATTGCATCCATAGCCCGTGACGCCGATTGCCTGATGTTGCTTGACGCTGCCCAATCAGCCGGGAGTATACCGATTGACATGCAGCAGCTTGGTATTGATCTGTTGGCAGCTCCCGGCCATAAGGGGTTGTTGGGGCCTCAAGGCACCGGTTTTCTGGCTGTTGCGCCCGGCGTAAAACTGCGACCGATTATGGCTGGAGGAACCGGTAGTAGTTCGGATCAGGACCAGCAGCCGGATACCTTGCCTGAAGGTTTTGAGGCTGGAACCCATAACCTGCCCGGCATTGCGGGACTGGGTGCCGGTCTGGCCTTTCTTGAGGAGAATGGTGTTGGGCAGATTGGCCTGCATGAACATCAACTGTCTGAGTATGCCCGTAGTTGTCTGATAGCAGTACCTGGTTGTACGCTGTTCGGCCCGATACGGCCTGAGGATCGTTCTGCAGTGGTTTCACTTGTCATTGACGGTTGGGACCCTTCCTTACTGGCATTTCAGCTGGACCGGGAGTATGGCATTGCTGTTCGGGCCGGGCTGCATTGTGCGCCGCGCGCCCATCGCACCATCGGCAGTTACCCGGTCGGCACTCTGCGCTTAAGCCCCGGCCTGTTTAATACGCAAGACGACATCACCACCTTCTGCGATGCGCTGATTACTATCACCCGGAAAGGGACCCTATGAAATATTTCATCCTTGACACCAACGTATTGCTCCATGATCCCCAGGCGCTGTTCAAGTTCGAAGATAACACGATCATTATCCCGATTACGGTGATTGAAGAGGTTGACCGTTTTAAAAAGGACATGAACGAGACCGGCCGTAACGCCCGCTCCATTTCACGTATACTGGATACCCTGCGTGAAAAAGGTTCCCTTTCGACCGGGGTCGGTATGCCGGGCGGCGGGCTGCTGCGGGTTGATCTCTGTGAAGAACAGGCCCTGAACCGGATGCCCAAAGATCTGCGTGACGACAAGGGAGATAACCGGATTCTGGCAGTTGCCCAGGCGACCCATGAGCGGTTTCCCCATGAAACCGTGATCTTTGTCACCAAGGACACCAACCTGAGGATCAAGGCTGATGCCATTGGACTGGTGGCAGAGGATTACGAGTCTGACAAGGTTGATATCCAGGAACTGTATGCCGGTGCACGTAGCATTGATATGGGACCTGATTCCATAGACCGTTTCTACGGCCAGGGCTGGCTTGAGGCGCCGCAAGGGCTGCTGCCCAATGAATATGCAACCCTGATTGACAATGCCAACCCATCCCACACAGCACTCTGTCGGTTTGATGCAGCCACCGGTAAAGTGCTGCCGGTACGCAAGGTGCCCAAGGAAGGGGTTTGGAGCATCCATGCGCGCAATAGGGAGCAGCAGTTTGCCTTGGATGCACTGGTTGACGACAATATCAAGCTGGTCAGTCTGGTGGGTAAGGCCGGTACTGGTAAGACTCTGCTGGCAATTGCAGCGGGTCTTCAAAAGGTGGCTGAAGAAAATGTCTATAACCGGCTGCTGGTCTCGCGTCCGGTATTCCCTATGGGTAAAGATCTTGGTTTCTTGCCTGGCGATATTGAGGAAAAGCTCACCCCCTGGATGCAGCCGATCTTTGATAACGTTGAACTGCTGATTTCCGGCCATGAGAGCGACAAGCGCCACAGTAACAAGGGCTACAAAGAGCTGATGGCCATGGGGCTGCTTGATATTGAGCCGCTGACCTATATCCGCGGCCGCTCCATCCCCAACCAGTACCTGATTGTGGATGAGGCGCAGAACCTGACTCCCCATGAGATCAAAACCATCGTGACCAGAGCAGGGGAGGGGACCAAGATCATCCTGACCGGTGACCCGTACCAGATCGATAACCCCTATGTGGACTCATCCAGCAACGGCCTATCCTATCTGGTTGAGCGTTTCAAGAATGAGCGGATCTCAGCCCATGTCACCCTGACCAGGGGTGAACGGTCTGAACTGGCTGAATTGGCAGCAAACCTGCTCTGATGCTGATCCTTGCTATTGAAACATCCTGTGATGAAACAGCCGCCGCTGTTGTGCGCGACGGTCGTTTTACCCTGTCCAGCGTGGTCTCTTCGCAGATAGCGATCCATGCCGAGTACGGTGGGGTGGTGCCGGAGATCGCTTCGCGCAAGCATCTGGAGATGATTACCCCGGTTATCAGGCAGGCTCTTGATCAAGCCGATGTTGACCTGTCCCAGATTGAAGGGGTAGCTGTAACGCGAGGACCGGGGCTGTTGGGAGCGCTGCTGGTCGGTGTATCGATGGCAAAGTCGTTAGCCCTGGTGCATTCGGTACCGATAGTGGGAATCCATCATATCGAAGGGCATCTGTTGGCCGGTTTTCTTGAACAGCCGCTTGAGTTTCCCTTTCTTGCTCTGGTGGTTTCCGGTGGACATACTCACTTGTATCGGGTTGACGGGATCGGCCGTTACCGCACCTTGGGGCGTACCATTGATGATGCGGTCGGAGAGGCCTTTGACAAGACGGCAACCCAGTTGGGCCTGGAGTATCCTGGCGGGGCGTTGATTGACAGGTTGTCCCAAACCGGCAATCCTGATGCGGTCAGATTTCCACGTCCCCTGCTGCATGACGGAACGCTTAACTTCAGCTTCAGCGGTCTCAAGACGGCCGTCAGGACGCATCTCAAAAAGATGGGCGGCCTGCCTGCCGGTGACGAACTGCATGATCTTTGCGCTTCATTCCAGTCAGCAGTTTGTGACGTGCTGGTCAGGAAGACTGAAACTGCATTGCGGCAGGAAGGTTTGACCCGTCTGGTGGTTGGTGGAGGAGTGGCCTGCAACAGCGGATTACGTACTGCAATGCGCAAGATGTCCGCTGATCGAGGAATAGAACTGCAGATTCCGCCTGCTTCCCTGTGCGGTGATAATGCTGCCATGCTGGCGGTTGCCGGTGATGCCTACCTTCGCGTCGGATGTCATGATGATTTTGCCATGGATGCCGTTGCCACCTGGCCGCTTGATCAGGTCCGGCGATGGAACAGGCTGCCATGACCAAATCCTTTCCGCGTCCTCGTAAGGCCCTGGGACAGAACTTTCTCAGTGATCATAATATTATCAGAAAGATTCTGGCCGCAGCGCAGCTGCAAGCAACTGATTGTGTGCTTGAAATAGGGCCGGGTAGGGGCGCCCTGACAGAACTGCTTGCGGAGCGTGTATCACGGCTGATTGCCGTAGAGTTTGATCGTGATCTGGCAGCGCTTCTGCGTGAACGGTTTGTTGGACAGCGTCAGGTCACCATCCATGAACAGGACATCCTCAAAGTTGATTTTGAACAGCTTATGGGGGGGCAACGCTACAAGGTTGTGGCCAACCTGCCCTACAACATCTCTACTCCCGTACTGTTCAGGCTGCTTGAAGAACGGCACCGATTCAGCAAGCTGGTGGTAATGCTGCAAAAAGAAGTGGGAGAACGTCTGTCAGCCCAGCCTGATTGCAGTGATTACGGCATTCTGACGGTTCTGTTTCGCCAATGGTTTGATATAAAAAAGGAGTTCCTTGTACCACCCGGCTGTTTCTTTCCTCCCCCCAAGGTCGATTCGGTGGTGATCAGCCTGGTGCCGCTGGCTGCTTCCCGAGTAGAAGTGACGAATCAGGCGCTGTTTGAGAAGGTGGTAAAAGCCGGTTTCAGCATGCGGCGCAAGACACTCTGGAACTGCCTGAAAAGTGCTGATCTGCTTGATCCGTCGCAGCTGGAAGCGGTTCTGCAACAGTGCGGCATTGATGGCCGTCGTCGTGGTGAAACCCTGTCTCTTGATGAATTTGCGTTGCTGTCACGTTGTCTGCAAACGGCATTGCACCAATGAAAAACGCGGTCTGGTTTTAGTGAAAAAAAGTTTGACCCTGCTGTTGCTGATCTGCTAAGTGTTCTGGTTTATCTGCTGACTTTGTACGAGGTGGAGCTATGCCGTTTATCGTTATTGAAGAGGAGCGCTGCAAGGGATGCGGGCTCTGTACTATCGGCTGTCCGAAAAAGCTGGTCTCGTTGAGCGAGCAGCCCAACGCCCTGGGCTACACCGTGGCCGTATTCAGCAATCCGGAACAGTGCACCGGCTGCTGCCTATGTGCCGAGATGTGTCCTGATGTTGCCATAACAGTATTCAAGGAAGACCAGCCATGAGTGCGCCAGAGAAGAAGTTTGTCAAAGGTAATGAAGCGGTTGCGATGGCAGCTGTCGAGGCAGGGGTGCAGTGCTACTTCGGGTACCCTATTACCCCTCAGAGTGACATCCCCGAATATCTTTCCCGTGAGCTCCCCAAACATGGCGGCACGTTCATTCAGGTAGAGAGCGAGATCGGTGCCATCAACATGGTGCTGGGCGCTTCAGCCTGCGGTGTCCGCGCCATGACCTCGTCATCCGGTCCCGGCATCTCGCTCAAGCAGGAGGGAATATCCTACATGGCCGGATCTGAGCTGCCCGGGGTGATTGTTGATATCATGCGGGCCGGTCCCGGTCTGGGGGGGATTGATGCCTCGCAGGCTGATTACCACCAGGCCACCAAAGGCGGGGGGCATGGCGGTTACCGGATCATTGTGCTGGCGCCCAATTCCGGTCAGGAAATGTACGATCTGACCATGCTGGCTTTTGACCTGTCCGATCAGTACCGGATGCCGGCCATGGTGCTGGCCGACTCGGTGTTGGGGCAGATGAAGGAGTCAATCACGCCTCATCCGCGTCCTGCAGTTGCACTGCCTGCCAAGGACTGGGCGGTGCGTGGCACCGGTGGCGGCACGCAGAACGTAGTCAAGTCGCTCTATCTGGGTGATGGAGAAATGGAAAAATTCCACTGGAAGATGCATGCCCGCTATCAGGAACTGGCAGAGAAAGAGTGTCGCTGGGATGAGTTTGCAACAGACGATGCTGAACTGATCGTGACCGCCTTTGGCTGTACCTCCCGCATTGCCCGTACAGCAGTGGAGATGGCCCGGGCTGAAGGGATGAGGGTAGGCCTGATGCGTCCGATCACGCTGTTCCCGTTCCCGAAAAACGCCTATGCCGCTCTTTCTGAACGCTGTAAAAACTGGCTGACGATTGAGCTTTCCACCGGACAGATGGTTGATGATGTAAGGCTGGCTGTGGCGCGGGACGCCGATGTCGCGTTCTATGGTCGTCCTCCCGGGGCTGGCTCACTGCCTACCCCGGAAGAACTGTTTACCCAGATCAAGAAACTCTTTTGAGGACCTACCGATATGAAGCAGGTATTTTCAAAGCCGGTCAGTTTAAAAGATGTGCAGACTCATTTTTGCCCCGGCTGCCATCATGGTTCAATTCACCGTCTGGTTGCAGAAGCTATGGACACCTTCGGCATTGCCGAAAAAACCATCGGCTGCGCCTCTGTCGGGTGCTCCGTCTTCCTGTACGGTTACTTTAACATTGATGTGGTTGAATCGCCCCATGGGCGTGCTCCGGCGGTGGCCACCGGTGTCAAAAGGGCCCGTCCCGACCGGATCGTCTTCACCTATCAGGGGGACGGCGATCTGGCTGCCATCGGCACCTCCGAAATCATCCATGCTGCCAACCGTGGTGAAAAAATTACGGTGATCTTTGTCAACAACACCACCTACGGTATGACCGGCGGTCAGATGGCTCCTACCACCATGCCGGGCCAGAAGACTTCGACTTCGCCCAATGGCAGGGATGTAGCCAACGACGGCAAGCCGTTCAAGATGGCTGAACTGCTCTCAAACCTTGACGGTGTGGCCTATTCTGCCCGGGTTGCCCTGAACAATCCCAAAAATGTGATGCAGGCCAAGAAGGCTATCAAGACCGCCTTTCGGTATCAGGTTGAAGGTAAAGGGTTTGCATTTATTGAAGCCCTGGCAGCCTGCCCCACCAACTGGGGGATGCAGCCGATGGCTGCTAATGAACGGGTGGGAAGCGAGATGATCCCCTACTTCCCGCTTGGCATCTTCAAAAATAACGAAAACCTGTAACCGGAGCATACAAACATGCGCTATGACGTTTTTTTTGCAGGCTATGGCGGGCAGGGTGTTCTGCTGGCTGGTAACCTGCTTTCCTACGCAGTAATCCGTGAAGGTAAGAATGTCTCTTTTTTTCCAGCCTATGGTGTTGAAAAGCGGGGCGGTTCTGCCATGTGCACCGTGGTATTTAGCAATGGTGAGACCGGCTCCCCTGTGGTTGGCGAACCCTCGGTGTCGGTGATACTGAATCAACTCTCCTTTGACAAGTATGCTGCCAAGGTCAAGCAGGGTGGTATATGTCTGGTGAACAGCTCACTGGTTGATCTTGCCGGTGTTGTCTTGCCGGGCAGAGAACTGATAGCCATACCGATGAATCAGATCGCCATTGACCTGGGTGATGTGCGGATGGTCAACATGGTGGCCTGCGGCGCCTATGCTGCAGCAACCGCTGCACTTGCGCTGGAAACATTGCAGGAAGCACTTAAAGATGCCCTGCCGGAGCGCAATCATAAGCTGATACCAGCTAACATCAAGGCTATGGAGGCCGGTGCCGCGGCAGTTTTTTCTGCACGAAAAGCTTGACTCAGGGCTGATTCTTTGCTATTTAACTTTTCTCTTTTTAGGGGTGTCGCCAAGCGGTAAGGCACCGGATTTTGATTCCGGCATTCCTA
>CAZOTC010000076.1:0-11099 GCA_964582605.1 uncultured Geobacter sp.
ATCCTACTCTGCCGCAGACCTCAAGTTGCCCTTTGCCGGTACCCAGGGTGTTGGCATCGTCAGTGAGGAGTGGCGTTGCCGCCCAGACAGGTGTAGCAATCAGGCCGACAGCGATAACAGATGCAATCAATGCTTTCATATCATCTCCTGTTAACAGAAACCGTTATAGCTTGAACTGTTGCACAATTCTGCGCAGGTCCTCGGCAAGGCCGGCTAACTGATTGGCGGCTGCAGCCGATTCCTGGGCACCGCTGGCAGTCTGGGAAACCACTTCAGTAATCTGATGCATGTTGTTGCTGATCTCTGATGTGGTGGCGGTCTGTTCCTCGGCAGCGGTGGCAACCTGATGAATCTGGGTGGTTACGTCATTGATCTGCTGCAGGATCTGCTCCAGTGCCTGGCCTGATTCAGCCGCCTTTTCGGTTCCCTTGGAAACCTCATGAACCCCTTCTTCCATGGCCACCACGGCCCCTTTGGTCTCCTGCTGGATCGCCTTGATCATGCCGCCGATCTCACGGGTGGCCTTGGTGGTCCGTTCTGCCAGTGCCCGTACCTCGTCGGCAACCACCGCAAAGCCGCGTCCCTGTTCTCCGGCCCGGGCCGCTTCAATGGCTGCATTCAAGGCCAGCAGGTTGGTCTGGTCGGCAATATCTTCAATCGTACCCACAATGGCCCCAATCTGGTCGGAACGTGCCCCCAGTGATTCCACCGCCTTGGCCGAGTTGGTAACCCGTTCCGAGATGCTGTGCATGACCGTGATGGTCTCTGACACCACTTGAGAACCGGATACTGCGGCGCTGCTGGCCTGTTGTGAACCCTCGGCGGCCAGCTGGCAGTTCTGGGCAATATCGCCGGAGGTGGCAGACATCTCTTCACCGGCTGTGGCCACCGTGGCTGCCTGGGCAGACACCTCCTCCGCGCCGGTTGCCATCTGTTCTGCTGTGGCGTTTAACTGCACCGAGGCCGAGGCAACCTGTTCGGTGGTGGATGCGATCTGGCTGATCATGTCACGCAGTTTTTCAATGAACAGGTTAAAATAACGGCTGACATCTGCCAGTTCGTCCCTGGTGCTGTCATCCAGCCGCTTGGTCAGATCCCCTTCACCCTGGGCGATGTCCTGCAGCATATCCCGCAGTGAGTTGAGCGGGCGCATGATGGTGGACAGCAGCCAGCCGGCCAGACCGGCCTGCAGCAGGATGCCGATCAGGCCGATGACCAGCGATTTGATGATGGTTTTGCGGATGGTGCCGTCAAATTCATGATCAGCTGCCTTCATCTCTTTTTCCATGGCAGCAACAATCTTGTCCATACCGGTTTCTATCTTTTCAGCCTGCTCGTCAATCTTGCCGTCAAGTTCCCTGATCTCTGCGGTTATTCCCTCTGCCCCCTTCAGCAGTGGCAGCATTTTTGCCTCAAACAGCTGAATCAGCTGATTGGCGGATGTCTTTACCTCGTCACCCAGTTTTTTCTCTTCCGGAGTGTCGGCAGCCTTGATGACGGCGTCAATCTCTTTCAGCACAACCGCCTTTTTGGCGGCCCAGTCCTTGTCGGTTTCCGCCAGGTTACGATTGATGATCGCATCCGCAATAATCTGGTACAGCAGTACACCTCCCATGGAAGCCTCTTTGGCCTGTACGGCATCCCTGGCCCGCTGGGCCCCTTCATCCTGCAGATGCCTCAGTTTGTTCAGATCCAGATAGTTCAGCCCGACAATACTGATGATAGTGAGCAGTAGAATAACGACATTGACAATGATCTTGGATCTGATGGTTGCCACGGGTAGACCTCCTTGAAAAGAGTTGGTTATCGGTCAGGGTATGTTGCTTGCTCCGGTAAAAACTTGTCGAGGATGGCACCAAGATGATCAGGCTTTACCGGTTTGATCAGCAGGTCATCCATGCCGGAGGCAAGGCAGCGCTCTCTGGTGGCTTGTGCGCTTCCGGCTGTCAGGGCGATAACCGGTATATCAGGATTACAGGATTGGTGAAGCGGACTGCGGATCATCATGGTGGTGGTATAGCCGTCAATCCCGGGCATCTGGCAGTCCATCAAAGCAAGGTCATAATACTGCTGTTTCATTAACAACAGGGCTTTTTCACCGCTTTCAGCCGCTGTCGCCAGATAGCCAAGGCTTTCCAGAATCCTCACCAGAATCGTTCTGTTGAGTATGTCGTCATCAACCACGATGATATGGGGTTGTCGGGAAGATAACGCGCTCATTCCGGGCAGCTGCTCGGTTCACTGCTGTTCTCAGCACGGTTTGTCATCAGGCGCGGATACAGCGGACAGGAACAGAAATCTCCCATGCAGTAATCAATCGTCAGCCGTATTTTCTGGCTGTTAAGATCGTTAAAGAAGCAGCCAGGATGTGATTCGGAGATAAAAGGGCATGTTTTTTCAGGTAATTGCATGAATCCGTCCGAATAATGAGTATTCCTTGCAGGCAAAGGAGGGGGATGCTGCACTGCCCCGGCAAGAGGCGTAAATGCTAACAGAATCAACCAGGATGTAAATCAGGCGAATACCTGACAGAGGAGGATTTTAAGGGAAAAAAAGAGTTGCTCAGATCAGGCCCTGTTCAAGGGCATGGCGGATCAGTTCAGCAGCGTTGTGCAACTTCAGTTTTTTCATCAGGCGTGTCCTGTGGGTATCCACGGTCTTGATACTGATGCCAAGCTCTTCGGCAATCCGGCGATTGGTTTTGCCCTGACTGATCAGCTTCAGGATCTCGATTTCCCGTTCCGATAGCAGCGGTGATAGCGGTGCTGCAGGAAAATCATGGCACGGCAGGCGCCGGCTCAGGTACTTCTTTCCTTCAAGCACGGCATGGATAGCCCGGGTCAGTTCATGAAAGGCATCATCCTTCAGAAGGTAGCCGTTGGCTCCGGCTGTAACGGCCCTGCGGCACCAGGCAGGGTCATCATGCATGGTCAGCATGATAACCGGAATCTGTATCCCTTCCTGCCGCAGAGAGCTCATGACGGTTACACCGTCAATGTCCGGCATCGTGATATCAAGCAGAGCGACATCCGGTTGCAGTCGTCTGATCTCTGCCAGCGCTTCAGTGCCGGATGAGCATTCAGCCACAATCTCGAGCCAGTCAGCATCCTGCAGCAGGCGGCGCAGCCCCTGCCGGAACATGGAGTGATCATCGGCAAAAAGGAGTCGGATCATGACAGCGGTACCTTAATCGTTATAGTAGTTCCCTTGCCTGCGGGGGACAGGAGGTGCAGATCCCCTCCGATCAGTCGGGCCCGTTCCTGCATGATGGCAAGACCGGAGCCGCCATCGCTTGAAGTGGCACCTCCTTTGCCATTATCACGGATGGTCAGGGTGATGTTGTCTGATGTCACGTGCAAGCTGATATTCAGTTTGTCCGGATCACCATGCCGGATAGCGTTGATAACCGCTTCCTGGGCAATGAAAAAAAGCGCGGTGGCTGTTTCAGGTGACAGCTCTTTAATCGTACCGTTGCACTCCAGTTTGAACAGAACCGGTGTGTATTGGCAAAGTTTTTCACCCATGGTCTGCAATGACTCCGGAAGTGTGAGTCCATCGTCGGAAGTCTGGCGCAGTGATGAGACTACAGATCGCAGATTCGCGGTGATCAGTTCAATACTCTGCACAAGCTCCTGCATGATTTCGCCCCCCTGACATCCGGTGTTGCTGCATGAAGCGTACTGGAGCTGAAGGTTCAGTTTGATCGCCTGCAGGGAGGGTCCGATATCATCATGCAGCTCCCGTGAAATCCGCAGACGCTCCTGAATACGCAGCTCTTTCAGCATGGTTTCAAGCTGTTCCCGTTTGTCCGATTCATCTTTCAGCAGCTTCAGGGATTTCTTTTCCGCAGCCAGGGCCAGACTGAGTGAACTGGTCATGCTGCGCAGGTCGTCAGTCAGGTGTGCAACTTCGGGAATGCTGCTGTCGGGCCAGTCGGGTTGTTCACCGGCTGCAATGCGTTGGGGCAGCCGAGCGGTGGTTTCTCCCAGTCGCAGCAGTGACTGGCTGATTTTGTTGCTGATCCATATCCCCGGAACAAGTGACGCCAGAAACAGGGCCAGCGTAGCAGCCAGGATGTGTGTGGTATTGCTGTACATCAAAGTCAGCCAGGGTGCCACTGGCGTCTGGATTACCAGCAAACCGTGAGGTGTGGGGAGTTTGGTCAGGTAAACCGAACGTTTCCAGCGTTCCATGATGGAAACATTGCGGTGCATGTCCGGAACCCAGCAAAAGATATGGTCTGCTACGGATTGCATCTGCCCGCCTTTGTCTGGAAGCGGTTCCGCCGGCTGCCGGTTGGCTGCCACTACCTTGCCGGTATGATCATAGAGTGTGTAGGCGATCCGTTTTAATGCCGCATTCGCCTGTATCTGCAGAAAAAGATGATCCTGTGCAGCAGGAGAGGCTGTGGTGTGACAGGGGGTTGCTAATAGTGCGATAGTCTGCATACGGGCTGCATTCAGCAGGTTAATGATCTGTTGCTCGGTACGAACAACATCCCGGCGGCTGACAAGTACCAGCAGGATCAGCGCCGTTACCATGACAAACAGGGCCAGCAGGGTCGTGATCCGTTCGCGGAATGAAGGCGGTTGAGTCAGATAAAAATCGTTTCTCAAACGATTTTGCAGGGCAATTGCAATGAGCCGGGCAATGATGGTGTTGACCATACCGTTAATGGCTTGCTTGAACATGATGGCTGTGGTGCCGTCACTCCCTACCTTCATGACCAGACCGTAAAAAAGCCCTGCCAGCGGCATGCCGATCAGCAGCCAGTATACGGTGTTTGCCAGCATCAGGTTGCCGCGCCAGCGTTGATAGAGCATGCCGGTTACCAGCAGTTCGCAGCTGAATATAATGAGTGCGTAGGGATGGTTCCAGATCAGCCAGGTGGTACTTCCGGTAATAACTGCCGCCAGCAGAGCCGGAAGCAGGCCGCAGAACTGGAGCGCCAGCATGACCAGAATGCTTCCGAACAGGAGATCGACATTGAAGAAAAGGGGGAAACGGAACCAGTTGCCTGCAAAGCCGATCGCCCCCAGCAGCAGGGCCAGGAAAAAACGTTGTGACGCTGATAGCTGTTTGGGGGCGTACGGCACAGGTGGCATCCTCGTTCAGTTGAAGGCTGCAGCTTTACTCTGAATTCGCTCACGTGTCATTGAACGTTGCCAAGTGTACCAGTACTGCGAAAAATGAAAATAAGGTGTTTACCCTACAGCAGGGTGTCGGGTCTGGAGATGAGCGATCAGGATGCAGGAGGGGGCTTGCTCCGCCACTGCACCAGCAGCAGTAACGCTGAAAGCCCCAGACAGCCGTGGGCAAACAGGTCGCCAAGTTTGAGGTAAGGGGCATCAGCGCTGCCCGGCTGAACCTCACCGACCATGACCGCCTCTTTGAAAAGCGACGTCATCCCCTTGATATGCCCGTTCTGGTCGATGATGGAGGTGATGCCGGTGTTGGCGGCCCGCACCAGCGGGGTGCGGGTTTCGACGGCCCGGAAGGCGGCCATGGAGAGGTGCTGGTACGGTGCAGAGGAACGGCCGAACCAGGCATCATTGGTGATATTGACCAGCACCCTGCTGCCGCTGTTGACATGGGCGCGGGCCAGATCTGCAAATATGACTTCATAGCAGACCAGTATCCCGACCGGGACATCACCGGCCTTCAGCGGCCTGATCTCTTTGCCCGGCACAAAGTCACCAATGCCGTGCACCAGCTTGTTGACAAACGGCAGCAGTCTGGCCAGCGGAACGTATTCGCCAAACGGCACCAGATGCATCTTGTCGCTGCGGCCGGTTTCGCTGCCGTCAGGGGCCAGCAGGAAGGCGCTGTTCAGGTTTGAGAGGCGGCCGTTACGCAGTTCACTGGCTGGGCTGCCAAAGAGCAGGTTGGTCTTCAGTTCCCGGGCCAGGTTGCGGATCCGGTCCGAGGAAGGGCTGTTCTCCTGGAAAAAGAATGGCGCGGCGCTTTCCGGCCAGACGATCAGATCCGACTGCTGGCGGGCTGCTGCCTGACGGGAGAGGGTGGTGTAGATCTCAAGGGTGGCTTCGCGGAAGGCCGGAGACCATTTGACCGCCTGATCGATATTGCCCTGGATCAGGGCAACCTTGAGTGGACGGACAGCAGGCAGCGGTGAGTTGAGCCGATAAAAACCGTAGCCAAGTGTGGAGGCAAGGGCCAGCCCCAGTACCACGGCGCTTTTGGCCGGGTAGGGGATCTCGGCACCGGACAGGGCACGGATGATCCGGTACAGGACCACATTGGCCAGTACGATCAGGGCGGTGATGCCGAAGACGCCGGTTATGTCGGCAACCTGGATCAGCGGCAGCAGGCGGTACTGGGAATGGCCCAGCATGGTCCAGGGAAAACCGGTCAGCAGAACGCCGCGCAAGTAGTCGGCGCCAACCCAGGCCAGCGGCATCATCAGTGCTGATTTTATCCTGAACTGCTCACCCAGGACCGTAGCCCCGGCAGCAAGACCGTAAAACAGGGCCAGCCAGGCGGAAAGCAGCAGCCAGAGCGGAATGCTGGCAAAGACCGGCAGATGACCGTACTCCCCCATCACAATCGTAAGCCAGTACAGCAGACCGGCATAGGCCGTCAGGCCGGTCAGGAAGCCGAGCTTGCAGGCCGTCCGGACTGACTGGCCTTCAAGGGCGGTCAAGAGCGGTATCAGGGCGATCCAGGCCAGAAATGACAGGTCTGCCCTGGGAAACGACAGCGCGATCAGCAGTCCGGAAAAGACCGCCAGCAGGGCAGGCCGCAGAAGGCCGGGTATCAGGGGACGTTGTACTGCGTTCAGACTCACGTGGATGCGGGCTCCGTCAGTAACGAGGTGCGGGATATTCTGACCCGTTTTACCTTGCGTGGGTCGGCCTCCAGGATCTCGATCTGAAGACCGTGCCCCTGAACCAGTTCTCCGGCTGTGGGGATGCCGTCTGCCAGATGCACCACCAGTCCACCGACCGTGTCAAACTTGTCCCGCTCGATCTCCAGTTCAAACTGTTCTTCAAGCTCTTCTATCGGCAGGCGGGCATCAGTGGTCAGAGAACCGTCAGGATTACGGGTGTAGAGATCCTCTTCCATGTCGTATTCATCCTGGATATCACCCACGATCTGCTCAAGCAGGTCCTCAATGGTGACCAGTCCGGAAGTGCCGCCGTATTCATCCACCACAATGGCCAAGTGGACCTTTTTCTTTTTAAACTCTTGCAGCAGATGTTCCAGCGTCTTGGTCTCAGGAGTAAAAAACGGCTGCCGCATCAGGTTGCAGAGCTTGATCTGGCAATCGGTGGTGCCCCAGCTTTTCAGCAGGTCCTTGGCGTACAGCAGACCGATGATGTTGTCTACCGTGCCTTCATAGACCGGTATGCGGGAATGGCCGCAGGCGATGATGGCGTCAATGGTCTCGCGGATGGAGGCATCAACGCTGATTGATGCCATCTCGGTACGGGGCACCATGATCTCGCGTACTACGGTGCTGTCAAGCGCCAGGATGGCGCTGATCATCTCCCGCTCCTGTTCGTCTACAATCCCTTCCTCTTCGCCGGCTTCAATCAGATCGTGAATCTCTTCCTCGGTAACCTTCCTGCGTCCGGTTACCAGGCGGGTGACTCGGTCGAGCAGACCGGCCGGCCTGCGACTACTTCCTTCTTCCACGGTTGTTCTTCTCCTTTGTCAGGTAACCGGCAGGCTTGCCAGCCCTTCATGTTTCAAAATTTTCCAGATTTCCTGTTCCTTGCGTTCCATCCGTCGGGCCTCGGCCTCGCCGCTGCGCTCATGATCATAGCCGGTCAGGTGCAGGATACCGTGCAACAGCAGAAAAACAAGGCGCTCATACCGGTCCCAGCCGCCGGATTCAGCCTCCCGTGCTGCGGTGTCGGCCGAGATGACCACATCTCCCAGCGCATGGGGGGTAAGGCCGCTGAACTCTCCTTCCTGTAACGAAAAGGAGATCACATTGGTAGGGCGGTCCTTGCCCAGGTAGTCGCGGTTCAGTCGATGGATAGCCCGGTCACCCGTAATCGTAATCGAAAGTTCCGTCTGATCAGGACATCCCAAGGCGCTTAAGATCTTCACTGCTGCCGCCCTGATGGGGCGCAGCGGGGCCGGGTGCCTTCGCTGGTTGTTCTGGACCATGATGTGCATTGCTTTTCTTGCCTCCGTTACTCCCCTTGTGAACCGGTTCCGGGTAGTCGATCCGGTGGTGGAATATGGCCCCCAGAATCCGGTTGAAGCTCTTGGCGATCTCATGCAGATTTTTGAGGGTCAGCTCACATTCGTCCAGCTGGCCGTCGGAAAAGATCCGGTTGATCAACTTTTGTACCATCCCCTGAATCCGGTCCGGGGTGGGGTTAACCAGCGTGCGGGAGGCTGCCTCAACCGCATCGGCCAGCATCACCAGGCCGGCCTCACGGGTTTGCGGCTTGGGACCGGGATAGCGGAACTCCTGCGGATCAACCTGTTGTCCGGTGGCTTCTGCCTGGGTCTTGGCCTTCTCATAAAAAAATTTGATCAGGGCAGTGCCGTGGTGCTGCCGGATCACATCAATGATCGGCTGGCCCAGGTGCTTTTCTTTTGCCAGTGCCTCGCCTTCCTTGATGTGCGAAATCAGGATCAGGGCCGACATGTGGGGTGAAAGTTTGTCGTGGCGATTTTCACCGCCGTGCATGTTTTCAATAAAGTAGAGCGGTTTGGCCGCCTTGCCGATGTCGTGGTAGTAGGCTGCTACACGGGCCAGCAGCGGGTTGGCGCCGATCGCTTCGGCAGCCGCCTCAACCAGATTACCCACCACCACGCTGTGATGGTAGGTGCCGGGGGCCTTGACCATCAGGTCCCGCAAAAGAGGTGAGTTGAGATTGGCCAGCTCCAGCAGTTTGATGTTGGTGGTAAAATGGAACAGAGATTCCAGCAGCGGGGTAAAGGCCGAGACCAGCATGGCGGAAAGCAGCGCACCCACCAGGGTGAAGGCGACCACATACAGGGTCTGCATGGTGAAGAGCGAGCTGTTCATAGTCTGAAAGCAGATTCCCATGGCCAGGTTGACAATGGCCAGCTTGAACCCGGCAGTGTAGATCACGCTGCGGTCCTGGCACTGGCGGACGCCGTGCGCCCCCACCACACTGCCCAGCAGGGCATAGATCACCACAAACATGTTGCTGTTGAACAGAATACCCAGCAGCGGGGCCATCATAACACAGTAAATCAGGGCCACTTCCGAGTTGAGCAGGATCCGCACGATCATGGCGCCGGCGGCAAACGGAAAGAGGTAGGCGTAGGAGGCCGGTGACACAGCCGGGAAGGCAGCGCCGATATTGGCGGATACCAGCAGCGCCAGTTTGAAGACAAAAAAACTGCTCACGATCAGGATGGCAATGGCCAGCAGGTCACGGTTGCTGGGGTTGAATTTGCGGATGTTTTTGCAGGCAAAACGGTACGGAAAATAGAACAACACCAGCACCAGGCCAAAGATGCCCACTACGGTGTAGAAGGTGCCTTCACCACGGCTGGCCTGGTAGATCATCTCAAGTTTTTGTGACTGCTCAGTCGTTACCCGTTCCCCTACCCGTACAATCATCTCTCCCTTTTGAATCTTGTACAGGACCGGTTTTACATCAGTCATAATCTGCTTTTTACGGGCTTCTGTCGCCTCTCGGTCAAAAAACAGGTTTGGTTTCAGTATCTTCGCCAGAAGGGCGAGGAGATGTCGGGAACTTTCGGCGCTGACGCTGTCAAGGCGTTGCGTCTGTACCATCCTGCGGGCCTCGCCGATTTCAATGAACGGCGTGTCGCCGGTGGCAGTGCCGATATTTTTTCCGGCCGTATTGCTGATCTCGACACCTCTGGTGGTGTCGGAGCGAAAGACCTTTGCATCCAGGATAATCTTCTGCTTGTAGGTTTCATCAAGTACCCGTTTCAGCTGGGACAGCACAGTAGCGTCACTGCTGACTTTCAGCAGGGTACGCAGCTCTCCTTCAGACAGCTGGGCGTCAAGGACCGGCTCAAGCAACGGGCGCAGCTCAGCCGCGGTAAGCCCCGGGTCTTCAGAACGAGCGGTCCGGGTAGCGGCAAGCGCCTTGTCAATACTGGTCAGTAGATGTGTACTGACCGTATTGCTGGAGGTATAGACAATCGGCGCCTTTAATTCTGCCTCACTGCGCAGCTGTTTGGTCAGCTCACGGTCCTCAAGCAGGTAATCCTGGCTGGCGCGGATATCGGATGTAGCAATTTCGCCGGGCTTGTAGCGGGCAGTCACCAGGTGCTGGCTGGGCAACAACACCAGCGTCAACAGGGCAGCCGTCAACAACAGCAGCAGAATCCTGTTGCGTCGGGCCTTCTCAGGATTGGAGAAGCGGCGCACAATTGAGTCAAGCAGATTTGTTCCCAATTTGATCAGGTAGGCCTGCGTTGATTGATCTGCAGTATGGACCGGAGTTTCGGGCATAGGTGACCGTCAGGCGGCAGGTAAGGCGGGGTATGTGCAGTGATATGCGTACATGGCGAAGTGTAAAGTATACTCGGCAGGGGGGAATACTGTCAATTTATAGTTCAGTGATCTGGCTGGCGGTTATTTCGACGTCGGGCCAGCCATCGTAGAGCCAGTCCTCCAGCCGGTCCAGGGTATTGCGGGCAATGGTCTTGTCCGGGCTGATGGTGACAAAACCCAATACCGCCACCTGACAGTTGTCCTGGCGGTCTATCTCGGCACAAGAGACATTGAAGCGGTTGCGGGCCCGGCCCAGGATGCTCTTGACGATACCCCGTTTCTCTTTGAGTGAGAACGAAGGGAGGGAGAGATGGATTTCTGAGCAGAAGATGAACACAGATCAGAACTCCGCATGCCTCGGTGTGCGGGGGAACGGGATCACATCCCGGATGTTCTCCATGCCGGAGAGGTACATGATCAGCCGCTCAAAGCCCAGGCCGAAACCGGCATGGGGGGTGCTGCCCCAGCGGCGGGAATCAAGGTACCACCAGAGCGGCTCTCTGGGGATCTCCAGCTCATCTATCCGCTGTTCAAGCAGCTCCAGCCGTTCTTCCCGCTGGCTGCCGCCGATGATCTCACCCACCTTGGGCACCAGCAGGTCCATGGCTGCCACGGT
>CAZOTC010000077.1:0-11048 GCA_964582605.1 uncultured Geobacter sp.
GCTGATGGGGCTGGTGACCAAGAACGCAATCCTGCTGGTGGATTACGCCAAGGTCCTGCGAACGCGGGACGGCATGGACCGCACCCAGGCTGTGATCCTGGCCGGCCGGACCCGACTGCGCCCGATTGTTATGACCACCCTGGCCATGATCTTCGGCATGCTGCCGCTGTTCCTGGGGATCGGTGCCGGTGGTGAGGGACGCGCACCGATGGCCCGCGCCGTGGTGGGTGGACTGATTACCTCATCCCTGCTGACCCTGATCGTGGTACCGGTGATGTATACCTATCTGGATGACTTTAGCGTCTGGCTGAAACGCAAATGGAAGGGCGTACAGCACTAATAGCACGCGGATGACGCGGATTGAACGGATATTCGCTGATACAAACCAGCATAGCAAGATTTTAACCGCAGACATCGGTGAGTGAAAGAGTAGTTCTGAATGGAGCATACCTATGGCCAAGATTGATGTAAAAGGCACATCGGTTACTGTTTATGCCGAAAACGACATGGATTTCATTTCCCTGACAGACATGCTCAAGGCTAAGGACGGAGATTTCTTCATCTCCGATTGGCTGCGCAATCGAAATACCGTGGAGTTTCTGGGCATCTGGGAACAAGTCCACAACCCGGATTTTAATTATGGCGGATTCGCCACAATTAAAAGTCTGGCGGGACTTAATAACTACAAAATCAGTGTTAAAGAATGGATAGCCCAGACCAATGCAATCGGACTCGCTGCCAAAGCCGGACGCTATGGCGGCACGTATGCCCATAAGGACATCGCCTTCGAATTCGGCATGTGGATCAGTGCAGAATTTAAAATATACCTCATCAAGGAATTCCAGCGCCTTAAAGAGACGGAATACCAGCAACTTGGCTGGGATATTCGCCGCAACCTGACCAAAATCAACTACCGCATACATACCGATGCCATCAAGTCCAACTTGATACCGCCGGAACTCACGCCGCAGCAGAGCAACCTCATCTACGCCAGCGAGGCTGACGTGTTGAACATGGCGCTGTTCGGCAAAACCGCGAAACAATGGCGGGATGCAACCCCCGGCAACAAGGGGAATATCCGCGATGAAGCGAATGCCTCGCAACTGGTCTGTCTGGCCAATCCGGAAACCCTGAATGCCCATTTTATCCATCAGAGACTGGTGCAGTCCGAACGGCTTACATTGCTGAACCGGACCGCCATCCAGCAAATGAAGCTGCTGTCAGCGGATGCAGGGGGGCGGCGGCTTGAAGGGAAGCAGCCATGACCGGGCAGGCAAAGTTTTCGCTTAAAAATACCAGCTCAAATCAGCCACTACTCCAGAGTAGCCTGTAGATGGTGAGCATGCACAGTACCCCCACCATACTGCTGGACTCCTGCAGCCCCCACCGGTTCAGTGCATCCTGGCGTTTTGAAGGCAAGGCCCACCGAAAAATTAATATTAAAATTGCCATTTTAAGGAAACTTTTTGGCCTCTCAAACGAATATTAGATAATGGCCTCAATTTTCGCCGACACACTCAAGAACAGAAGGAGTTGTTTGTGACGCTACCACCCAACATACCGGACAATTATAGCTGCCCGCTCTGTTGTGATCACCATGATCATGATTTTGTCTGGTGCGAATTGGCAGGGTTTTATGTCTGTTTAGGGTGTTCTCACGAAATAAACAATGGTTTTGATTTCCCTGAGCAGCCAACACCTGCTGAATACAACTGTGCCGATACCATTGTGCGACTGTTGCTACTACTGGGTATCAGTTACAAAACGGCAAAGTTGCGTTACGAAGAATTATCAAGAAGCTGAATTGAGCAGGACATATTCTGACATGCATGTATTGTATTGTTACAATTGAGAAATCCTCTGCATGCCCTTCAGCTTTGAACTACACCACCAAAGGGGAAACCGTTGAAAATTACTATCCATCGTGGAGCCCACGAAATTGGTGGCACCTGTATTCAGGTGACGTCCGGGACAACATCAATCCTTCTCGACATCGGTCTGCCGCTATCCGAAGTAAGCCTGCCGGTTGATATTACAGACCTGAAGGTTGATGCCGTCTTGGTTAGTCACCCACATCAGGATCACTTTGGACTTATGGATCGCCTTCCTAAAGAAATTCCTGTCTACATCGGAGAGCTCGGCAAAAATCTCATCGATACAACCAACATCATGTTGAACAAGGAACCGCATAGAAACCAGTTCCGGCATTTCAAAGCCTGGGAGCCATGCCGTATTGGAGCATTCACGATTACGCCCTACCTCGTGGATCACTCGGCTATCGACGCCTATGCCTATCTGATTGAGGCAGAAGGGAAACGGATCTTCTATAGCGGCGACTTCCGCGCACACGGTCGCAAGGGCAAGTTGTTTGAGAACCTGCTGAAGCATCCCATCCCTGATATTGACCTGCTGTTTCTCGAAGGCACCATGTTGCAGCGCAGCAACGACCTTTTTCCGACTGAAAAAGCCGTGGAACAGAGGATATTCGAGGTCATCAGGAACCAGAAAAACATCTCCTTCATTATCTCCTCATCGCAGAACATAGATCGCATTGTCTCTGCGTTTAACGCCTGCCGGAGAGCCGGGAAAACCCTGGTTATTGATATCTACACCGCCTGGGTTCTGGAACAGGTGCGGCTAGTTACCAAAAATGTCCCCAAAATGGAATGGCCCGAGGTTCGCGTCTACGCCGACTATGGGCTGGATAAGAAACTAAAGGCCAATCCTGAATACTTCGGAGACTTCCGGCGCCGTCTCTACCGCCACCGCGTGAAATGGCAGGAGTTGATGGCAGAGCCCTCATCGTTCCTCTATTTTGGTAGAATGTCGTCATTCCGTAAGATCAGCGCCTTCAGAAACGACAAGGAACCGGTCAATATCATCTACTCGCAGTGGCTGGGATACCTTGACGGAAATCACGTCGATTACTTCGGCAGTGACCGGATCGCCGCATTCCGTGAGGACCCCAGAGTGAACTTCGTCTATGCCCATACCAGCGGCCATGCCCCGGTGGAAGACCTGCAACGGCTGGCAATGGCTCTGAAGCCGAAGCTGCTCATACCAATACATACTGAAAAAGCTTCGGACTATGGTAAATATTTCGAGAACGCTGTGATGATAAAAGATGGTGAGACGCTGGAGATATGATGGGGAATCTGGGACAGAATGCATTGTCAGATACAAAGGTAGGGATGTTTTGGTGTGTTGGAGGAACGATTTTCGGTGAGGCAGTGCCGCTCTCCGAAGCAGAACCTTACGGTGATGCCTTACAACACGGCGGACATTACGACTTTTGGCAGCAGCTTAAACCACAAAACAATGCGGAGCGCCAGTTTAAGAGCCATGCCTACGACTATTACCCACGCGGTCGCGTGGTCTATTTTCAGACGAGGCAGCAGTTTAGGCTGTACGTGGATGGCTGTTTGAGCGCTAGGGACCGGGAGTCTATAGCCGATTTCTTTGGTCTTACGGAAATTCAACTCGAAATTGAGAGAGATGAGCACTATCAGTGCGCTCGTTGTAATCACGCGTATCTGGAATAAATTTCAATCATAGGGGGTAGGAGTATATGCCAGAGGGATATATGAAGTTTTTCAGGATCGCACAGGAACTGAATAGGGAATATGAAGACATCCTCAAAGACAAGAAGATGCACTTTCGAGGGAATCGCGGCTCTTTCTCGCTGATAAGTCTTGCTCGTGAGACACCTGAACAAGGCGAAGGAGGCTTCACGGAAAAAGAACAGGGGGAGCGGTTCTTGAGGGATGCAATTGACTCCTGTTTGGCTAATAAAAGAAAGAAAATTGAAGCAGGAGATTCAAGAAAAACGAGAGAAAAGGAATTGCAGGCATGGATAATTAACTATGCCATTAACAATGAATATCAGCTCCCTTTTTCGAGTGGGCTAACTTTTCTAACTTCGGAGCTGGCATTTACTAAACCGGAAAAGATTGTTAATGATATCCTTGCCCTTGATCAAGACGGGAACCTTGTTGTCATTGAACTCAAGTCGTCACGTGATAAAAAGACTCTGGAAGGACAGGTTAAAAGGTTCTTCGATAAAATCGACAGCAATAAGGAATTCTTCAAAGATTTGGTGAAACTTTTTGCGCCAGAAAACGTCTGGAATGAGCAGAGGCGTGGAATGATTGTCTGGCCAGCCAGCGCGAACAGACAGCTTAGAGGCGACTGGCAACACGGCATTAAAGAGGTTTGCTATCCAGAGAGAGTAGAGAATGACAAACGCCAAATCGCCTATGACGAGAACGGGGCAATTCCGTTCTTTGAAGGAGAACCTGCGTAACATCTGAGCAGAAACTGCACCAAGGTGAACACGAACTACCCAATGGAGAGAGCCGATGACTTTACCAATAACAAATTACTCAGATGACGAGTGCAGAAGTCTTTGGCAGCGTCTGCGGTCAGATGATGAACACGAGAAGATTGCAGCTCTGCAATATTTTGTGGATAACCCGGGTAGCTTCGAAGCCTTGACTGCCAGAATGACTGAGCTTTCCGAGGGTATATTTAACGGAGTTGATATCAGAGAAGCGGTCAGCACGCTTGCCCGGAGTGAAGATAACCGTATCATCAGCCAGTTGTTACTGCTCCTGGATTCCGCAGATGAAACCATCAAATTCTGGATAGCATCCGGGATGGAGCACAAATACTACTCCAACACAGTATCGGTCTTTTTGAAATATATTGGCAACGATGATGAGTTTATCAGCACAGCTTCGATGATGAATCTGTGCGGTGACGAGGAGAGATTTGGCCTGCTGAGTGATGAGCGAAAAAATGCCATTATCAACAGTATGTTTGAAGTCTTTGCCGCCAGATGCGACAAGACAGTCCACGATGAGAAAATTGCCCATACGATCAGTAACCCTCTCAAAACGGCGATTTACCACCTTGCCAAGCTCATGCCGATGGAACGACTCGACCGACTTGCCGACAAGCTCTTGGTGATGGCTCAAGATGAACAGATCTATGTGCGCCAGGAAGCTGTGGAAGGACTGGCTGAGGTGGCAAAGCGCATAAAGTCGGAAAAACAGGCACTGTACGTAGCCATCGAAAGGGTTTTGCTGAATCTGTTTAATGATCCAGGAAGCCCATTGAGGCAGAAAGTGCTTTATGCTCTTTCACAGGCTAAATCGGAACATGCTTTCCACTTGGCATTACAATCAGCCAACGATGACGATCCGGCCGTCCAGGATTTTGCCATTTTCCTGCTCAGAAAATATCATCCGTTTACCCCAAAAGCGCTCCGGGTGTTAAAGCGCATCAAGCCGCGAACAGGGAACCTTTCCCACATAACAGATTTTAAGCTATCAACTTTTCAGAAAATATTGTCGTATATCCCGTTTCTTTGAAATTAGGTTTCCGGGTACTGCTTGTTTGCATCTAGCCAGCCGCTAATAACGAATACAGGAAGTGTCTCGATGTCTCTCAAAACCAAGTACGATGACAACAACCTCGACGAGTACATATTTGAAGCGCCAGACATCAACCCCGAACTGCCTCCACACTGAAGGAAGCATAAACATGACTACTGATACGACCAATATGCCACCTCACCTGATTGATGATGTCCGCGCCATCCTGCATGATGCTCGCGGCAAAGCATACACCGCAGCCAACGCTGCGATGGTGGATGCCTACTGGCGCATCGGTCAGCGCATCGTTGAGGCCGAGCAGGGTGGAGCAACCCGTGCCGAATACGGCAGACAGCTTATCCGCAATCTGGCCCGTGCACTCGGCGAAGAATTCGGCAGGGGCATGTCCGTAGCCAACCTCTGGAATTTCAGGCAGTTCTACCTCACTTTTCCCGATGCAGGAAAACTCTACGCACTGCGTAGAGAATTGAGTTGGACGCACTGGCGGCTGATCATGCGGGTCGAAAATCCGCAGGCCAGGGATTACTACATTGAAGAAACGGCTCAACAGCAATGGACCTCCCGTGTTCTGGAGCGAGCCATTGAAACACGCAGCTTCGAGCGTCTTCTTCGGGCTCCCGAACCAGCTACCCCGGCCACAGGTATGCCCGCCCGGCTCAACCTTCTGAAGGATCCCTATATTCTCGAATTCCTTGATTTGCCAGAGCGTGGCGAACTCGGTGAACATCAACTTGAAGATGCCCTCATCATTCGTCTGCGCGATTTTCTTATGGAACTCGGCAAAGGCTTCTCCTTCGTGGGGCGCCAGTTCCGTGTCAGCACCGAGACTGCTCATTTTTACATTGATCTCGTCTTTTACAACTATCTCCTCAAATGTTTTGTCCTTATCGACCTGAAGACGAAAAAACTCCGCCACGCCGACATCGGACAGATGGATATGTATGTGAGGATGTTTGATGATCTCAAACGCGGCGCAGACGACAATCCTACGCTTGGCATTATCCTCTGTGCCGATAAGGATGAGACCCTTGTTCGGTACTCCGTTCTGAGCGAGAGTCAACAACTCTTTGCTTCCAAATACCGCCTAGTCCTGCCCAGTGAGGAAGAACTCCAGGCTGAGCTGGAGCGTCGCCACATACTTGATTGGCCGCAGCAGGAAGGGGATACGTACAACCGTTGAGCATGCCTAAATCTCCCACCATACTGCTGGATTCCTGCAGCGCGGACCGGCTCAGCGCATCCTGGCGCTTTGACGGCCATCTCCGCACTCTGGTTGCCGAGACCCCGGATCAGGTGCAATCAGTGCTGGAACAGGCTGAGGCAGCCACCAGACAGGGGCTGTATGCCGTTGGATTTGTGGCCTATGAGGCAGCCCAGGCTCTAAATCCGTACCTGCCGGCACTGCCGCCCCGAGACGATCTGCCGCTGGTCTGGTTTGCCCTGTTTAGAAAACGCCAGTGCGTAACGGCTGGTGATGGCCTGCCTGCAGGAGTCGCCGCAGCACCGGAACTTACGCCTGCTGGAAGCCAATCTGATTACGAGATTGCCATCAGCCGTATCCATACTGCCATTGAACAGGGACAGACCTACCAGATTAACTACACCTTTCCCTTGCAGGGGCACTGGCAGGGCGATCCGCTGCAGCTGTACCGCACTTTGCTGAATGCCCAGCAACCGGCCTTTGGGGCCTTTCTGGATATTGGTAGCCACACGGTCATCTCGACTTCACCAGAGCTGTTTTTCAGTATCAAAGATGGTCTGGTCACCACCAGACCAATGAAAGGCACGGCCCCTCGCGGTCGTTTTCCTGCTGAAGACCAGGCCCAGCAAGAACAACTGCAGCAGAGCAGCAAAGAACAGGCTGAAAACCTGATGATTGTTGATCTGCTGCGCAACGACCTGGGACAGATAGCCCAGACCGGCACGGTGCAGACCGAGAGGTTGTTTGAGGTGGAATCCTATCCTACCGTGCATCAGATGACCTCCACTATCACGGCCAGGCTGAAGGAGGATGTTGGTCTGCTGGAGCTGTTCAGGGCGCTGTTCCCCTGTGGGTCAGTTACCGGAGCACCCAAACGACGCAGCATGGAGATCATCAGCCAGATGGAACAACAGCCCCGCGGTATCTACTGCGGCGCCATCGGCTATCTTGCCCCTGGAGGCGAAGCCGGCTTTTCTGTGGCTATCCGCACCCTGGTGCTGGAGCAGCAGGCCGGCCTGATCAGCATGGGGGTGGGTAGTGGTATTACCTGGGGTTCTGCCCCCCCTGCTGAATACGCCGAGTGCCTGAACAAGGCCGCCTTTCTCAGGCCACAACCGCAGCCCCGGCTATTGGAATCACTTTTGCTGGATGAAGGCAGCTACCCTTTGTTGGAACGCCATCTTGAGCGGCTCTGCTGGTCTGCTGCAAGACTGGGCTATGCCTGCAACCAAGAGCAGATCAGACAGGCGTTACTGGACCATGCCACAGGTACGAGCGGTCAGCACAAGACCCGGCTGCGGCTGGCACAAGATGGCAGCTATCAGGTCGAATCATCTCCCTTGCAGCCGCCGGCACAGCCGCTGAAGCTAGCTGTTGCTGCAGCACCGGTTGATCCAAACGATCTGCTACTGTACCTCAAAACCGAACAACGTCAGCGCTACAACCAGGCATTACAGAAACAGCCAGAGGCCGATGAGGTGCTGCTCTGCAACAATCGTGGCGAACTGACTGAGGGCAGCTTTACCAATCTGGTGCTGAAGCTGGATGGCCAGCTGGTAACCCCACCACTTTACTGCGGCCTGCTGCCCGGTGTGATGCGGCGGCAGCTGCTGGAACAGGGAACCATTACGGAACAGGTGCTGTACCTGCAGGATCTGCAACGGGCAGAGGAGATCTGGCTCATCAACAGTGTGCGGGGCTGGCTGCGGGCAAAACTAACCACCTGAAATTTTACCACAGAAGACACAGAGGAACAGATGAGAGGAAAAGCGGAAAGCGGATACACGAAAAGTTCAGCAGCTTACACCTTGCCTATAATTTTCAGGGACATATTGTTGTCCTCTGCGCACCTCTGTGTCCTCTGCGGTGCGCTTATCTGGTGCCTGTCTGCAACATCCGCACTGGCTGCCCCCAAACTGCTCACCCTTGAGGACTGTCTGGCCATTGCCGCAGAAAAGAACCTTGATATCCGGAAGGCCAGGGAGTACGCCAACCTGGTGCAGGGCCGCTACGTTGAGGAACGGGCTGCGGCCCTGCCTCAATTTGGCTTGAACGCCGGATTTGGCTACAGCAAGGACGACAGCACCAAGGCGCTGTATGGTGCGTCCCAGATGCAGAACAGTCGCACTGTTGATCTGACTCTGTCACAGCCGCTCTACACCTGGGGCAAGATCGGTGCCGCGCTCAAGGCTGCCGAGGTAGGGCTCAAGACCGCCGACCAGCAGTTACGTCTGTTCCGTCAGGCAGCTTACCGCGATGTCTCGATCGCCTTTTATGATGTCTTGCTGGCCAAAGAGCTTTATCGCCTGGCACAGGAAAACCTGGCACAGAAAGAGCGACACCACACCGAGGCCAAACGCAAGTTTGAGGCCGGGGTGGCAACGGATTACGATCTGCTGGCAGCCGAGGTGGAACGGCAAAACGCCCGGCCGGAACTGATCCGTGTCGGCAACAGCATCCGTACCAGCCGGGAACGGCTGCGTTTCCTGCTGGGAGCGGATCAGCAGGAAGTTGATGTGACCGGAAGGATTGAGGTAACGCCGGAGCAGGTACCGGGGTTTGACGAGTCACTGAAGATCGCCTTGGATAAACGTCCTGAACTTGCAGATCAGAAACTGCGGATCGGCATTCATCAAGAGCTGGTCACCATCGCCGATGCCGATGACAAACCACGTCTGGATCTGAAGGGGTCAGCCGGCTGGCACCAGCTGGAGGTATCCAATCCGGGCCCAACCAGACAGTCTGACGGGCCGGCCTGGAACGCAGGCATCTACCTGACCTTTCCGTTTTTTGACGGATTGCGAAGCAGGGGCAAGACCCAGCAGGCCAAGAGCGAGCTGCGTACCAGCCAACTGCAGGAACAGAAAATCAAGGATGCGATCACCCTTGAGCTGCGCATGGCTCACTATGCCCTGACTGAAGCAGCCGAGATCATCAGCGCCCTGTCCGGCACGGTTCGTCAGGCAGAGCGACTGCTGCAGATGGCTGAAAAGGGCTTTGAATACGGGGTTAAAACCCGTCTGGAGGTGGATGATGCCCAGACCAACCTGCTGCGGGCTCAGACCAGCCTGGCCCGGGCATCCAGGGAGTATCTGGCCGCCGGCGTCAACCTGCGCTGGGCCATGGGGATTGCGGGGGAACAGCAAAACCGTTGAGTTGGAACTACGCCGGCTTATCGCTGGCCGTAACGGCCCGGCTGGTGCGTGATGTTCGATAACGAGAGGGCCAGCACTCCTCCCAGCAAAGTCAGCAGGGCTGCCAGCAGGTAAGCGTTGCTGAAACTGCCGCTGGAACGGGCCAGCAAACCAGCCACTGCCGGGCCGACCGACTGTCCGGCGGCAAAGAAAAGCGTGACCGTGGCAAAGGCCGAGGCAGCCCGGGCGAGCCCAAGGTATTCAGCAACTGCTGCTGCCATAATGGCCGGTATGGCGAATACTGCCGAACCATACAGCACAATTGATCCCACCAGCCAGAATCCGTCAAGCTTGAGCCCCACCAGCAGATAGGCTGCGGTCTGCACCAGCAGTACCAACGCCAGCCCGTACTTGCGGCCGATCCGGTCGGAAAGCCCACCAAACAGCACCCCTGAAAAGAGGCTGAACAGGCCGACCCAGGACCAGTAGTAACCGGCTGTTGCCTCGGAAAACCGGTACTCCCGTACCATGGTGGTTACCAGAAAGGTGCCGTAGATCATAAAGGTGGCGCCAAAACTGGCGTAGATCAGCCCCAGACGCACCAGCAGGGCAGCGTCACCGCTCCGTGTGTGGCTTACCAGCTGATCTGCCCGGCACAATTCCGGCTCACCGAGCGGCTCAAGCCCCAATTCTGCCGGACTGTTGCGCAGCAGCAGACCTGCAAGCAGCGTAACCACCAGACAGATCAGTCCCAGGGTAAGCCAGCCGACCCGCCAGCCAACCATACCGAAACTGTTGTTCAGATACGGGATCAGCAGACCTGCCAGCACAATCCCGGCGCCGTTTCCACCAATGGCAATACCCAGTGCCCGGCCGCGTCGACTGCGATGAAACCAGTAGGTGACCAGCAGCATCAGGGGAATGTTGGCAAAGCCACCGCCGATCCCGGCCAGGGTATAGAGACTGAAAACCTGCCAGAAGGATCTACAGAGGCTGATCGACAGGAGGGTCAGACTGATCAGCAGCAGACCGGCAGTAATGGCAGTACGGGGTTTGATACGGCGTAAGGTAAGCGGCACCAGCAGCACCGACAGCAGGTATCCGACAAAGTTACCGGTGCCGATATAGCCGGTCTGGTCATAACTGAGCTGCAGGCCGCTCTGCATAGCCGGCAGCAGCATTGCATAGGCATAGCGCGCCAGCCCGAAACAGGCAAACAACACCAGAAAACCGACCAGAACGATGATCCAGCCGTAGTGGATCCGCCTGTCTGTTGAGAGGGAAAGGAAAGCCATACCGAAGACTAACGGAGCTTGA
>CAZOTC010000078.1:0-11026 GCA_964582605.1 uncultured Geobacter sp.
CCTGAAGATATTCGTCTGCTTGATGGCGGCACGTTGGGGTTGGATCTATTGCCTCATCTTGAAGGGGTACAGCGCCTGATTATTGTGGATGCGGTTGAGATCGGACAGCCGGCCGGAACCTGTGTGCGTCTGGCTGGTAATGAAGTGCCTGTGGCCCTGGAGCACAAGCTCTCACCTCACCAGATGGGGATGAAGGACCTGCTGGCGGTGGCAAGCCTGATGGAACAGATGCCGGAAGAGGTTGTTCTGATCGGAGTACAGCCGGCCAGCCTTGAAATGGATACAGCATTGACTCCGTCAGTTGCAGCGGCCTTGCCAACCCTGGTCAGCATGGTTCTGGCCGAGATTTTCAACCAGTGAGACTTTTTCTGTCATAACACTACTGGTTTCCGCTTGTTACCCTTCTGTCTGCTCTGGTATAACCGGAACATCTGCAACTACCTCCTGATGAGAGAAAGTCCCGCTCATGCCTGAACTGCTGGTGCCTGGCCTGATTGTCCTGCTGTTAATCGGTACTGTAATATTGCTGCTCAAGGTGTCAAAGCTGGGTGGGCATAATCTTGAGCCACGCCTTGAGACGCTGGAACGCCTGCATGAACGCACTGAGCGGACCTTGCGTGAAGAGCTGTCCCGTGGGCGTGATGAGGCGCAGACCCTGGGGAGGCAAAGCCGGGAAGAGAACAACGCTGCCATGCAGGTCCTTGGTGATGGCCTGCTGAAGCGGATGAGTGAGCTGGCAGGTTTTCAGAAAAGCCAACTGGATATCTTTGCAGATCAGCTCAAACATCTGACCGAGACCAATGACAGCAGAATGGAGAAACTGCGTGAAACCCTCCAGGCCAGACTGCAGGCCATTCAGGAGGATAATGCCAGACAGCTTGAACAGATGCGGGCCACGGTGGACGAAAAACTGCATGCGACCCTTGAGAAGAGACTGGGGGAATCGTTCAAACTGGTAAGTGAACGGCTTGAGCAGGTACAAAAAGGGTTGGGAGAGATGCAGTCTCTGGCAAACGGAGTCGGGGACCTGAAGCGGGTGCTGACCAATGTCAAGACTCGCGGCACCTTTGGGGAAGTACAACTGGCTTCGCTGCTGGAGCAGATCCTTGCCCCCGGACAGTATGCAACAAACGTTGAAACCCGTGCAGGAAGCAACCAGCGGGTCGAATTCGCAATCAAACTGCCCGGTCGTGACGCCCGTGAAGACAGCACGGTTTTTCTCCCGCTGGATGCCAAGTTTCCCCAGGAAGATTATTTACGTCTGGTTGATGCCCAGGAACGGGCTGATGCTGTTGCAGCAGAAGAAGCAGGCAAACTGCTGGAGCGTGCAATCCGGCTGGCAGCAACCGATATCTGTGGTAAATACCTTGATCCCCCCCACACCACTGATTTTGGCGTCATGTTCCTGCCCACAGAAGGATTGTACGCCGAGGTACTGCGCAGACCTGGACTGTCTGAAACACTCCAGCGCGACTACAAGGTGATGGTAGCTGGACCGACAACACTGGCTGCACTTTTGAATTCACTTCAGATGGGGTTCCGAACCCTTGCCATTGAAAAGCGCTCTGCCGAGGTCTGGAATCTGTTAGGGGCGGTACGGACCGAGTTTGGCAAATTCAGCGATATTCTGGACAAAACCCGCAAGAAGTTGCAGGAGGCCGGCAATCATATTGATACGGCAGCCACCAGGACCCGTCAGATGGAACGCAAGCTGAAGAGCGTGCAAGCCCTGCCCGTTGAACAGGCGCAGGCCGCCTTAGAGCTGGACGACACTGATGTCTGAGCGTAAAGGCATCCTCAAGGCAGCAGGAGTACTTGGATCTGCAACCATACTGTCCCGGATCATGGGGATGGTGCGAGACATGGTCACCTCGCGCCTGTTTGGTGCCGGCATGGCTACCGATGCCTTTTTTGCCGCCTTCCAGATCCCGAACATGCTGCGCAGGTTTTTTGCCGAAGGTGCGTTGACTGCTGCCTTTGTACCAACTTTTTCCGAGACATTGGTTCAGGAGGGTGAAGAACAGGCCAGAGAACTTGCCAACCTTTGTTTTACCCTGCTGACAATCGTGGTGGCGTTGATCACCCTGCTCGGTATTCTGTTGTCCCCCCTGATTATTTCCCTGATGTTTCCCGGCTTTGCTCAGGTAGCGGGCAAGTTTGAACTGACCGTGCTCCTGAATCGGGTTATGTTTCCCTATCTGTTTTTTATCTCGCTGGTGGCTCTCTGCATGGGCATACTCAACACCGTGCGTCACTTCTTTACCCCGGCCATTTCCACGGTATTCCTGAATATTGCCATGATTCTGGCGGCACTGCTGTTACGTCCGTTCTTTCAGTATCCTATTACCGCTCTGGCAGTGGGGGTGCTGCTGGGTGGTCTGATTCAGCTGCTGTTGCAGCTGCCGGTACTCTGGAAAAAGGGATTTCCGATCCGTCCCAGATTCGGGTTCAGTGACGCCAAGGTCAAAAAAATAGCACTGCTGATGTTGCCGGCGACGGTCGGGGTAGGAGTCTATTATCTTAATATTACGGTGGGTAACATCCTGGCGTCGCTGCTCCCGCAAGGTTCTGTGTCGTATCTGTACTATGCCCAGCGCCTGTTTGAATTTCCGCAAGGCGTTTTTACCGTGTCCGTTGCCCAGGCGGTGCTGCCTGCCATGAGCAGACAGGCTGCCGAAGGTGATCTTGTGGCGATGAAGGACTCACTCAACTACGGGGTGCGGCTGACCCTGTTTGTAACCATTCCGGCTCTGGTAGGTTTGATCGTCTGTGCAGAACCCTTGATGACCTTGCTGTTCATGGGTGGTCAGTTTGAGTATGCCATGGCACAGCAGTCTGCAATTGCCTTAGTCTACTACTCTCTGGGGCTATCCTGTGTCGCTCTGGTACGGGTCTTGGCACCGGCTTTTTATGCGCTTAAGGACACCAAAACTCCCGTGCTTACCGCGTTTGTCGCCTTTCTGCTCAATCTTGGCTTCAGCCTCTGGCTGATGGGACCACTTAAGCATGGCGGGCTGGCGTTGGCGTCATCTCTGTCTGCTCTGGGCAATATGCTGCTGCTGTTCTGGCTGTTGCGGCGCAGGGCAGGACTGCTGGGGGGCAGGCGAATGGTACGAACAGCACTGTCAGCTGTTGCTGCCTCTGTACCGATGGGACTGGTAAGCTGGTGGTTGGCAGGTCAGATGGACTGGTCCCAACCCGACCAAAAGCTGTTTAAGGCAGCGGCCTTAAGCGGCGTGGTCTTGACGGCACTGTTGGTGTACAGTCTTTTCAGCCGGTTGCTCCGTTCTGAGGAGACAGCTGAATTCCTGGGGCTGGTACGCAAAAAATTACGGAGGTGACAGTATATGAAAAATTACTGGTTATCCGAATATGCAACAAGCATGGGAACAGCTGCGGTGGCTGCAACTGAGCATGGAGTCTGCCAAGTCTGGCTACCGGGTGATACCTTGCCAACCGCCCCTCACACCGGCTCAGACCTGAGTCTGAAGGCTGCCGGACAGCTGGAGCGATATTTTCAGGGAACATTGCAACAGTTCAGTCTGCCGGTTGATCTTTCCGAACTGACCACGTTTCGACGGTATGTGTTACAACTCTCAATGCAGATCCCTTATGGCACAACAATGACCTATGCAGGTCTGGCGGCCCTGGCCGGCCGACCAAATGCGGCACGGGCCGTTGGCGGTGCAATGGCTGCCAATCCTGTACCGGTTATCATACCTTGCCACCGGGTTGTGGCTACATCCGGTGCCCTGACCGGTTACAGCGGGGCTGGTGGAATAGCCATGAAGGAATTCTTATTAAGGCTGGAAGGTGTTGATATCAGTACCCTCAAAAACGTCTGATTTTTGACATTTATAAACAGCCGTTATTTGAAAAAAATTGCGTTATTTTGCTTGACACCCAAAACCCTCGAAAAATCCAACAGCTACCCGGTTTTTTTACTAACATATTGATATCGCAGAATAAACTAATTGCCTAAAAAATAGGCAATTAGTTAAAATCGCTTGTAAGAATATTACTTTTTTGCCCCATCAACAACACTGTCCACAGTTTATCCACAGTTTGTGTGGATAAGGATTCAACCCACTGAAATCCTTTCATACAGACAATATTGCCCAATTTTTAATCAGCTGATCTCATGTTTTTTTGCCTCTACCCAAAGCGCTTCCATTTCATCCAGACTAGCCTCTTGGAGGTGGCGTCCTGTACTGTGTAACTGCTCCTCAATATAGCCGAATCGGCTCTGGAAACGTGTGATGGTCTTACGCAGCGCCTCTTCAGGGTCAAGCGACAGAAATCGTCCAAGGTTCACAATTGCAAACAAAAGGTCCCCCAACTCCGCTTCCATTCGATCCTGTCGCCCCTGGGCCATAGCTTCTTCAAATTCATGCAGCTCTTCAAGCACCTTGGCCATGACCTGATCGACATGTTCCCAGTCAAACCCTACTCGTGATGCCTTTTCTGTAATCTTCTGCGCCTTCATCAGGGCCGGCAGATGGGGAGGAATGCCGGAAAGGGCTGAACGACGCTCATCACCTTTTTCTTCTTTTTTAATCTTTTCCCAGTTGGCTATCTGTGCTTCACTGTCTTTGATCTCCTGATCCCCAAAAACATGAGGATGTCTCCGGATCAGTTTGTCTGCCAGGGTTGCCGTAACATCATCGATGGTAAAGGCGCCTCGCTCCTCAGCAATGACAGCATGGAAGACCGGTTGCAACAACAGGTCACCAAGCTCTTCTTTCAATAATTCGTTGGAACCGGTATCAATCGCCTCAACCACTTCATAGGCCTCTTCCAGCAGATAGCGCTTCAGGCTCTCATGGGTCTGTTCCGCATCCCACGGACAGCCGCCCGGAGCACGCAACCGCCGCATGATCGTCATGATCTGTTCAAATCCGCCCTGATGACCGTTCATCTGGCCCTCTCCTTCTTTTATCGTACTTGACACCTCTGGTGATGATGATAGAAATGCTGTCTACATATCATCTAATTTGTTAAAGGTACATATTCATGGTTACTGGCGTGATACAGGATGAACAGTCTGTTTCAACGCGATTACATTCGCTGATGGAGCTTGCGGCACTGATTAACTCGTCCCTTGATCCGGCAGAAGTCCGTCGTATGGCGGTTGAGTTGATACCCCGGTGTGTCGGTGCGGATGCGGCCAGCCTGCTGCTTCTGGACCACGCCTCCGGTGAACTGTATTTTGAGGCGGTAAGCGGGGAGCAGAGCGATAAACTGAGCAAGCTGCGTCTGAAACCGGGAGAAGGGATCGCCGGCTGGGTTGCACGCAAAGGGGGGGCGGTGATCGTTGATGAGGTCACTGATGACCGTCGTTTTGCCGCCAAGGTTGACCAGATGACCGGTTATCAGACCCATACCATGATTGTGGCGTCTGTAGCCACCAAAGATAAAATGTGGGGGGTACTGGAGGTACTCAACAAATACGACGGCCGGTTTACCAACGATGATCTTGAAATGGTGCAGGCCCTGGCTAACCAAGTGGCCATTGCCATTGAGAATGCCGCTATTCATCAAGAGATGCGCCAGGTTTTCCTGGGGGTCACCATGGCCCTGGCTGATGCGTTGGAGCAGCGTGACTCCTACACCGGAGGCCATACCCGCAGGGTGCATGAATACTCACTGGCTATTGCGGAGCGAATGGAGCTTGACCGCGAATCACTCGACAATCTGCGTCTGGCGGCGATCATGCATGATATCGGTAAGGTAGGAGTGTCTGATCAGGTACTACGCAAGCCTTACCGCCTTAATGAAGAAGAGTTTTGTGAAATGTGCCGTCACCCCGAGATGGGCAAAAATATCATCGCCCACCTGCCGGCCTTGGAAAAAGTGGTTCCCGGAGTGCTGTATCACCATGAGCAGTATGACGGCAGCGGCTATCCGTATAAACTCAAGGCAGAGCAGATTCCGCTGCATGCGAGGATTATTGCCGTTGCCGATGCCTTTGATGCCATGACCTCCGACCGGCCGTATCGCAAAGCGCTTAGTTTTGAAACCGCCTTTAAGGAACTGAAACGCTGTGCCGGACAGCAGTTTGATCCTCAGTTGGTGGCAATTTTTGAAGACGTCTGGCGGGCTGGTCAGATCTCACCGCCATCAGAGTAGTGCTGCTTTCGGCTCATCCTGCTTCTAAAAAAGAAGGAGTTACCGTGAACATATCCTCGTTGTTTATCTATAGCGCTGTTTTTGCACTGCTTGCCGGTTGCGCCACAGTTTCTGAGCCGCCCGTGCCTGTATCGTCACCGCTGCCCAAGGTTGAGCAGCAGCAGGCCCAGACAGCTGTGCTGCAAGCGTCAGTCAAGCGGTTCAAGCGCAAGATTGCCATCGGACGCTTCACCAATGAGTCCAACTACGGTCGAGCTTTGATGACTGATCAGGATTATGACCGGATCGGCAAACAGGCCTCTGACATGCTGGCTACCAAGCTGGTAAAATCAGGGAAATTCATTGTCTTTGAACGCCCCGACCTCTCCAAGCTGAAAAAAGAACAGGGTCTGACCGGCGATGCCGGGTTGATCGGTGTTGACAGCCTGATTATCGGCTCTGTGAGCGAGTTTGGACGTTCTGTTGGCGGGAAATCCGGCTTCATGAGCAGCACCAAGGTCCAGACAGCACGGGCCAAAGTGGATATTCGTCTGGTCGATGTCAAGACCGGTCAGGCCTTTTTCTCTGCCTCCGGAACCGGCGAGGCCAGCACCGAGTCCGGGGAGATTGCCGGGTTTGGCAGCCGTGCCGACTATGATGCCACTCTCAATGACCGTGCCATCTCTGCAGCGGTAACAGACGTCATTGACCGGCTGGTTGCAACCCTTGATGACCGCCCTTGGAGGACCGACATCCTACAGGTACAGGCAGGCCAAGTATTTGTGAGCGGTGGCCTGAGGCAGGGGCTGAAGGCAGGTGACCTGCTGCAGGTTATGGAACAGGGATCGGCAATTAAAAGCCGTCAGAGCGGTTTTCTGATCAACCTGCCGTCCAGCAAGGTTGCCACCATCAAGGTGCTTTCGCTCTTTGGCGACAATGAGAACAATGAAGGAGCCGTTGCCGAGGTCGTGCAGGGTACTATCGAGCCTTCAAAACTTTCAGGATTGTATGTAGAGGAGATGGTGCAATGAAAAAAACACTCCTGATTCTTATACTGATGACACTTCTGGCCGGATGCAGCATGCCGGTTACAACCGTCAGAACCGTGGAGAGCAGGCCGAGCATCTCTATCGTTGATGCACCTGCAGATGCCGAGCTTTTTGTCGACGGTCTGCCGGCAGGCAAGGCTGCCGGTTACAACGGTGAATCATCTGTTTTGCTGATAGAGCCGGGTACCCATCGGATCGTTGTACGACAGGGCAGTACAGTCCTCTACGATCAGAAGATTTTCGTAGACAGTGAAACCAGACGGATCAGTATCCGTTAAGGAGTGTATGACCATCCGTCTGGTTTTACTGCTTCTGATGGTCGCCTGCACACCTGCCTGTGTCCAGAACAGGTATGCCTGGAACGGCTACGACACCAGGCTTTACAGCTACTATAGAACTCCGGCCGAATCAGAGCAGTTCATGGAAAGATTGTACGAGATCATACAGAAAGCAGATGCGGAAGGCAGGGTGCCGCCAGGGATCTATGCCGAGTATGGCTACCAGCTGTATGAGCGGGGCAAGTTTGCTGAAGCTGTGGTCTGGTACCTCAAGGAACGGGACAAATGGCCTGAGTCACGGCTGCTTATGGACAAAATGATTGCCCTGGCCGGCAACAGCAAGGCCAGGACAGGAACTAACCGGCAGGAACAGCAGCCGCAGGTTCTGCAGCCGTCAGCCAAAGAGGGAACACCGTGATGCGCCGCCTGTTGCTTCTTCTGGTCGCAGCGTTGACGGTAGCAGGTTGTGCCACGATACCGCCATCCAGAACCATGAGCCGTTTTCAGGCGGCGGCCCCGCGATCAATTCTGGTTGTCCCGGTTGTCAATCAGAGCGTTGATATAACCGCATCGGATTATTTTCTTTCTACTGTGACCATTCCGCTTGCGGAAAAAGGGTACTATGTCTTTCCGGTGCATCTGGTCAAGAGGGTGCTTGAAGATGACGGTCTGTCTGATGCAAACCTGGTGCATGGCGCACCTGCCGAGAAACTTGGCAGCCTGTTTGGTGCTGATGCGATCCTGTATGTAACGATCGAGAACTGGAATGCCAAATATTACGTGCTTGGCACTACAATAACGGTTCAGGTTGCCTATCGTATTAAAGACGGAAAAACTGGTGAACTGCTCTGGGCTCATCGTCAGCGAATGGTCTACACCCCCCAAAATGTAAGCACCGGTAATGCCCTTGCCGACCTTGTGGTAATGACGGTGAATGCTGCGGTGACCAAGATGATGCCCAACTATATCTCGCTGGCTCGGCAGGCCAATGACATTAGCCTTGCCTATCCGGGGCCAGGTATACCGCCGGGGCCGTACGCTGTTGAGACCTCGCAAACGCAGAAAAAATAGAGGAAGCCGCCAGAAGCAGGCACTGCAGCAGCCCACTGCTGTTTGATGAAAGAACAGGGCACTCAGCTACTCAACAGTTTGGTTACCCGTCTTTTTAAACGTTGTGCTTCCCGGGCAGCCTGGTTGCTCTGATGAATCAGAAACTGATGTAATCCGATCTGTTCCTGATCATCTTTTAGTGATCGCTGGAGGTAGCTGCCATCCTGTTGCATCTCCCAGGCATACCGATTATCAGCATCATGGGCGTCAATCACACTCCGCAACTCTTCCCGCAACAGTGGAGATTCAACCGGCACCAGAATTTCAACCCGTGACTCAAGGTTACGCTTCATAGCATCTGCTGATCCGATGAAATACTCCTCTTCTCCTCCGTTTTTAAAGTAGTAAAGACGGCTATGCTCAAGAAACCGTCCTACAATACTGATGACCCTTGCCGAATCTGAAAGACCGGGAACGCCAGGCCTGAACCGACATGAATCGCGGATATAAAGATCCACTTTGACCCCTGCCTGGCAGGCCTGGTAGAGCCTTCTCACTATTTCATAATCGTCAAGCGCATTCATCTTGAATTGAATCAGGCCGCCACCTTTTTCACGATGTACAGTAATCTCCCGTTCTATTTTTTCAAGTAGAGAGCGTTTCAAAAGCTTGGGTGCCGGCAACAGTTTGTGATAGACACGCTTGGGGGAAAGACCTGTTGTAAGATAATTAAAAAGCTCCGTTACATCCTGTCCGATCGTGTCATCGCTGCTGAATAGTCCAAGGTCGCTGTAAAGACGTGCTGTATCAGCATGGTAGTTGCCGGTACCGATATGCACATAACGCCGGATACCGTTGTAATCACGCCTCACCACCAGAATAACCTTGCAGTGGGTCTTCAGACCTACCACACCGTAGGTGACATGAATGCCGGCTTCCTCCATCCGTTCAGCAATCCGCAAGTTGGCTGCCTCGTCAAAACGGGCCTTCAGCTCCACCACTACCGCCACCTGCTTGCCGTTTTCCGCAGCCCTGATCAGCGAATCAATCAACCTCCCCTCTTTCGAAGTCCGGTAGAGTGTCATCTTGATTGCACAGACCTTGGGATCATCAGCTGCCTCGTTTAAAAAACGCTCTACCGAACTCGCAAAGGACTGGTAGGGATGCTTGACCAGAAAATCACCACTATTTCTAATGATATGAAAGATGTTACGAGCAGTGATCAGCCAGGGGTGATCTTCCGGATGAAACACCGAATCATGTAATTTCGGGTAATTAAGACGGGCAATCTCAAACAGATCACGCATGCCGAGCATCTCGGAGACCTCAAACACATCGCTCTCTTCATCCAGATCCAGCTCAGCAGCCAGTCGGCCTTTGTGAACCGGGTCCATACCGGTCACAATCTCAAGCCTGACGATCGGAGCAAACCTGCGCTCCTGCAGCTCAGACTCGATCATGGCCACCAGATCATCGGCCTTTTCCTCGTCCTTTTCCGTATTGGCATTACGGGTCACTCTGAAAAACTCACAGGAGACGACCTTCATCCCGGGGAAAAGCATATCCAGATTGGCAGCCATCACCTCTTCCAGCGGCACAAAGCGATCTCCCTTGCCAACCCGCATAAATCGTACTACACCCGGCCCCAGCGGCACTTTAATCCGTGCCATGGACACATCTTTTTCACGGGGGTAACGGACGGTAACCAGCAGATTCAGCGAGAGGTTGGATACAAACGGAAAGGGGTGTGCCGGATCAATGGACTGCGGCGTCAGAAGCGGATAGATATCCCGGGCGTAATGCTCACGCAGTGCCTTCTGGTCACGACTGTTCAGATCCTTCCAGCCAACAACTTCAATCCCCTTGTCATCAAGCAGCTCCATTAGCTGTCGAAAGAGTTTCGCCTTGTCCTTAACAAGAATCCGGACCTGCTCATGGCACTCCTGCAACTGCTGACGGGGGGTACGCCCATCAATGGTCAGCTCCTGCACACCGGCAGCCAGCTGTTGTTTCAGTCCGCCAATCCGCTTCATAAAAAATTCATCAAGATTCGAGCCGACAATAGCCAGAAACTTGACCCGTTCCAGCAAAGGAACCCGCGGATCTGCAGCCTCACTCATCACCCGTCGGTTGAAGGCCAGCCAGGTGAGCTCGCGATTCAAATACCACTGACTGTCATCCAGATCGATAGCTGGTGCTTCTTCAGCCACAACCTTGACTGCCGGCTTTCTTTCGACCGCTGGCTTCTTTGCGCGAGACCCAGCTGTATCGGCTCTGTTTTTCAATGGATCAGACGATGCATCCTGAGTAACAACCACTTTTTTCCCCTTGTTCTTTGAAGGTTTGCGGGCAGCAGTCATCATTTCCCTCCGGAAGTTATACTATTTACAATACTACACGGTTGTTACAATCATGCAACAATGATACATGCATTTCTCTGCTGTTCCGGTTGCACCGGATACGGTTTCTGTGGTACATCAGCTTCCCCATGTCACAACTCAATCCGGAACAGTTTACCGCAGTCCACCACACCGAAGGCCC
>CAZOTC010000079.1:0-10868 GCA_964582605.1 uncultured Geobacter sp.
AAATGGTTACAGCAAATACAAATGTGTTTTTGCTACTTCACGCTACGGAGTCAGGTCGGAGCTAACGGAAGCAGGATCTTTGATCTGACTGAGAGTCGTTTGCTGAAAGACATGGTTAGACTCCTTTAGTATAGTCTATCACTTTTTTCATACCACAGCTTTACTGCATTGCAACTATTCCTGATAGATTTCTAAGAAAAAGGATGACCTGTTGATGACGGATTATCGTAGAATTTTCCCGCTAAACAAGCAATTGCACGGCCCTGGACCGGTGGTCTACTGGATGAGTCGTGAACAGCGGGTGTCCGACAACTGGGGGCTGTATCATGCCCAGCAGCTGGCCCTGGAGCGTAAGGTTCCGTTGCTGGTGGTCTTTACGCTGGCAGATGGTTTTATGGGGGCACCCCAACGCCATTACGGTTTTATGCTGCGGGGATTGGAGCTGGTTGCACAACGACTGTCCGGCCTTGCCGTCCCGTTTCTGGTGCTGCGTGGAGAACCAGCAATAACCATGCTGCGCTTCATCAATCAGGAACAGGCAGGGTGTCTGGTCTGTGATTTTGATCCGTTGCGGATCAAGCGGCTCTGGTTTGACGGGGTGGCAGCCAAGGCTCAGATCCCTGTGGTTGAGGTGGATGGACATAACATTGTGCCTTGCAGGATCGCCTCGCCAAAGCAGGAATACGGCGCCTATACCCTGCGGCCTAAGGTAAAGCGCTTGTTGCCGGAGTTTCTGACAGCAATCCCTCAGGTGATACGGCATCCGTTTCCCTGGCAGCGCACGGTTGACCGGTTTGATGCAGAACAGCTGCTGTCGCAACTGCAGCCCGATACCGGGGTAGGGGAGGTGCCGGGGTTTTTGCCTGGCGAAGCCGCCGCTGCCGATGCCCTGGTTGATTGTATTGATGCCCGTCTGCCGGGCTACGCCGTCAGGCGTAACGATCCGTTGGCGGAAGGCCAGTCCGGCCTTTCCCCTTGGCTTCATTTCGGTCAGCTTTCACCCCAGCGGGTAGCACTGGCTGCAACTGCTCAGGGTGATTCTGATGATGCTGCTGCACTACTTGAAGAGTTGATTGTAAGGCGTGAACTTTCCGATAATTTCTGTCTGCACTGCCCCGGATATGACACACTTGATGCAGCCCCGGACTGGGCCCGTAGAACCCTTGAAAAGCATCGCCTCGATCCTCGCAGCTACTGTTATTGCCGGGATGAGTTTGAGCAGGCAGCCACCCACGATCCGCTCTGGAATGCTGCTCAGTGTGAGCTGATTGAAACCGGTAAGATGCATGGCTATCTACGGATGTACTGGGCCAAAAAGATTCTGGAATGGAGTGAGAGCCCGGAAGAGGCGATCAGTACCGCCATCTATCTGAACGACCGCTACTCTCTTGATGGTCGTGATCCCAACGGCTATGCCGGTGTAGCCTGGTCTATCTGCGGTGTGCATGACCGGGCCTGGGGTGAACGGCCCATATTTGGCACCATCAGGTATATGAGTTATGATGGCTGCAGACGCAAGTTTGATGTGCCGGGCTACTGCCGCAGGTGGTCTCGAACACAGGCGCGACAGATGGTGCGGCAAGAGGAGGGAGCTTGGCAACAGCGCATCTGATCATGATCGCAGCCGGATTTCTGCTGGGCGGCTGTCTCGGCTGGATACTACATCGTGCAGACTACTGTACGGCAGCCATGTTCCGTGACCTGTTTCTGTTCCGTGCCACCCTGATGCTGAAGACCTTTGTGCTGTTTCTGACGCTTGCGGCAGTTCTGTTTGAGCTGATCAGGCTGAGCGGGCTGGCTCAGTTTCCATTCCCCAAGTACGGTCCACCTTCCGGTGTCAGTCTGCTGGGGGGCTTTATATTCGGCATCGGCATGGTGCTGGCCGGTGGGTGCGCGGTTGGCACCCTGTACAAGATGGGGGCGGGAAGATTTCCAAGTCTGCTGGCTTTCATCGGTATGATCAGCGGCAGTCTCCTGTTTGCTGTGGTGTATCCCGTATGGTCCGTTCTGTCCAAAGGGCTTCAGTTGCCTGTCACCGCAATTACCCTGCCGGACCTGCTCCGGCTGCCTCCCTGGCTCGTTATACCGCTCTTGCTTCTGGTGGCGGTGCCGTTATTATGGAACTGGTTCAGGCAGGGACGGATGCACCGAACGGTGGTGGTTGAGGGATATCTGCAGCCCTGGCAGGCCGCAGTTGCCCTGGCACTGTTGTCAGCGCTGTTTCTGGCTCTGATGGGGCTCCCAATGGGAATAACCACCACCAATGCCAAGCTGGGGGCGCTGCTGCTGCAGCTGCTTGCCCCGGATTTCTATGCCTCTGTCACCTTTTTTCAGCTGCAGTCTTTCAGGTATCTGCCGCCGTTGGGCGGCGGTGTGGTGAGTGGTGGTGCAGGTGCGGCTCTGGATGGTGTTGCTCTGGTGCAATATCCCCTGATTGCCGGAATTATTGTCGGTTCTGCCTGGTCTGCCTGGCGGCTGGGAGAATGGCGACTGCGTGTCGTTTTGCCCTGGCGCCAGGTTTGTTCGGCGCTTGTGGGCGGTATCCTGATGGGGTTTGCCTCCCGTATGGCACCTTCGTGTAATCTCTGGCATCTGAATGGCGGCTTGCCAATACTGGGGTTGCAAAGTATTCTGTTCCTTGCCGGACTGGTGCCGGGGGCCTGGCTGGGTGTCAGACTGCTGACCGGCCTGGTGATGCCGGCTCAATCTTCAGGAGGTGGCTGATATGCAACCGGATGTTGTCTGCAAGCAGATAGACCTGCGGGGCCAAATCTGCCCTTCTACGCTCCTGATCGCTCTGCGTGAGGTAAACAGCTGCAAGGCTGAGCTGCAAGCTGCACAACTCAGCCTGCTGTTTTTGACCGATAACCGCAGTTCAACCACGCATATTGCCGAGACCGTCGTCAATATGGGGTATCAGGTGCAAGTGGTCAAACATGAGGGGGATTACCGTATCTCCGTATCCAGAGGGATCTGATGAAACATGACCGCAACAGGTTTGCTCCGACTGAGCCGTTGGGTTCCGGCAGCGGTGCGGCTGATGGCATTCAGGAGCTGCATGCAAAAAACAGCGCACTGATCGGCTATGTCCGTGCCAAGACCGATCGTCTGCTGCAGGTTTTGGGTACGGTTCCGCTCAGGCCGGAGGAGCTTGATGACGATACGCTTCTGGCACTGGATCCGATCGGTATTGTCTCCGATGCTTTTGAGCAGGTGCTTGAGCATCTGCAGAAGGTGAACAGGCAGCTTACCGTTACCCATGACGAGCTGCAGGCGGTTTTTGATGCTGCCGGTGCCGGGATTGTGGTCGTCAACAACCGGATGGAAGTTACTGCCTGGAACCGTTACAGTCAGCAGGTGCTGTTTGACGGAGAGACGCAGTTGCTCGGCAGAAACCTGCGTCAGCTGCTCTGCGTTAAAGAGGACGAATGTATCCTTGAGCGGATTCTGGCCACCGGCAATCCGGTTGAACAGGACTGTTTTGAACACAAAGCCCGTTCCTATCATCTGGTAGGAACCCCGATTAAGGCTGAAGACGGTTCAATCATCCAGATGGTCCTGTTTTATACCGATGTCACCGAGCGTCTGGTCGCTGCCAGAGAGATAGAGCGGCTGGCCTTTTTCGACAGCCTGACCGGCCTGCCCAACCGCGTGCTGTTGAAAGACCGACTGTCCCAGATGTTGTTGCGGGCAGAACGACAAAACAGCTGCGTGGCGGTGATGTTTATCGACCTTGATCACTTCAAGGAGATTAATGACACCCTGGGGCACAGCAATGGTGACCGCCTGCTGCAGCTGATTGCTGAACGGCTGACCGATGCACTCAGAAGTTCGGATACGGTGGCCAGGCTGGGCGGAGATGAGTTTGTGGTGCTGCTGGAAGTTGGTGAAGATTTGACTGGAGTTGAGGAAGTTGCACATAAGCTGTTGACAACACTGGTGCAGCCAGTGCTTCTTGAAGGACGGGAAGTGTACACCGGCGGCAGTATCGGTATTTCGCTCTACCCCCGTGACGGAACCAATGTTGATGCACTGTTCCAGAATGCCGACACTGCCATGTACCAGGCAAAGCAACAGGGCAGAAACAGGTTCTGTTTTTATTCTGAAGAGATGCATGCTTCGGCACTTGAGTTGCTGACCATAAGCAGCTGTCTGCGCCATGCCCTTGACCGGCATGAACTGTCTCTGGTCTACCAGCCCCAGATCCAGCTTGCAACCGGTCGACTGGTGGGGATGGAAGTGCTGTTGCGCTGGCAACATCCTGAACTTGGACTGGTTGAACCTGCCAGGATCATTCCGGTTGCAGAGGAAAACGGGCTGATCACAGCAATCAGCCGCTGGGTGCTGGAGACTGCCTGTCATCAGGCCATGCAGTGGATCCGGCAGGGGTTGCCTGAACTCAGGGTGGCGATCAATATTTCACCCCGGCTGTTCAGTGATCCGGGGTTGGTCGAGCTGATCAGGGACAGTCTGCAACGATCAGGCCTGCCCCCACAGCTGCTTGAGCTTGAACTGACCGAGCGGATGCTGCTTGAAAATCTTGCCGGTACCCGAGCTTCCCTGCATGCGCTGAAAGAACTGGGAGTAACGCTGGCCATTGATGACTTCGGTATCGGTTACAGTTCGCTCAGCTATCTGCGGCACTTTCCGCTCAATCGGGTTAAAATCGACATGTCTTTTGTGCAGGAGATTGCCGAACAGTCTGATGATGCAGCAGTGGTCGTTGACGCCCTGATCGCCCTGGCCCACAGTCTGCGTCTGCATGTGATTGCCGAACGGGTTGAGAGTACCGAGCAAGTAATGTTTCTGGTGCAGCGCCATTGTGACGAACTGCAGGGATACTACTTCAGTCAGCCGCTTACGCCGTATGAATTTGAGCAGTTGTTGAAGAAGATCATGGAACTGCCTGATTTTTGTCCATTCCATTATACGTCAGGATAATCAAAGTCTATGGAATTTCATCTCTTAAAGGATCTGGTGCTGTTGTTCGGTCTGGCTCTAGTGACAGTGGTACTCTTCAGGCAGTTCAAGCTGCCTTCCATCATCGGATTTCTCTGCACCGGCATTGTGGCCGGTCCCTATGCCATGGGGCTGATCAAGGACACCCATCAGGTTGAGCAGATGGCAGAAATCGGTGTAGTTTTGCTGCTTTTTACCATCGGTATTGAATTTTCACTTAAAGAATTGCTGCGGATCAAACATCTGGTGCTGTGGGGAGGTGGCCTGCAGGTAGGGGTAACTATCGGTGCGGTTGCGCTACTGGCACTGCTGTTTAATTTTTCCTGGCAGCAGTCGGTCTTCTTCGGTTTTCTGGTGTCGCTCTCCAGTACTGCCATCCTGATGAAACTGCTGATGGATGCCGGTGAAATGGATACCCCCCACGGCAAGACCTGTCTTGGCATCCTGATCTTTCAGGATCTCTGCGTAGTGCCGCTGATGCTGTTTACCCCGTTTCTGGGCGGGGCAGGGGACGGCTTGGCCGGGATCGTGATGGTTTCTGCCAAGGCGTTAGTGGTGGTGGTGGTCTCTCACTTTGGCGCCCGTTTTGCCGTGCCCTGGATATTTAATCAGGTTGTCAAGGCCAAGAGCCGCGAACTGTTCATCCTGACCATTATCTTTGTCGGGTTCGGCACCGCTTTTCTGACTGCCCAGGTCGGGCTTTCACTGGCCCTGGGGGCCTTTATTGCCGGACTGGCGATCTCGGAATCCGAGTACAGCCATCAGGTGATGGGGGATATCATTCCGTTCCGGGATGCCTTCATGAGCCTGTTCTTCATCTCGGTCGGCATGCTGCTCGACCCGGCTGCGGTGTTGCGCAATCCGCTGACGGTTATCGTTATTGTCGCTGCCATTGTGCTGATCAAATGGATCGTCGCTACCGTTTCTGCCCTGGTGCTTGGTTTTCCTCCCAAACCGGCCTTTATCAGCGGCCTGTTACTGGCCCAGGTGGGGGAATTCGCCTTTGTGCTCTCCCATTCCGGACGAAAATTTGATCTGCTGAATGCCGACCAGTATCAGCTGTTTCTGGCAGCCTCGGTTGCCACCATGGCCCTGACCCCGTTTTCATTGAAATATGCCGAGCCGGTAGCCGGTCGAATTTCAAGCTGGCTGCCCGCCTCTTTCAAGCGGGGCACCAGAACAACCGGTACCAGTCACGACCGTTTCCCGATGGAAGATCATGTCGTTATCGTCGGGTTCGGGGTAAACGGCAAGAACCTGGCCCGGGTGCTGAACGGCAACGGCATCCGCTATATTGCAATAGAATCCAATCACCACACGGTCAAGGCAGAGCGCAAGAAAGGGATCAGGATTATTTTCGGGGATGCCTCAAAGCCGGAGATCCTGCATCACGCCCTGATTGAAAAGGCTCGGATCATGGTGATCGCCATCTCCGATGCCACAGCCACCCGCAGGGTTGCTGCCATTGCACGGCAGCTGCGGCCCAACATCCACCTGATCGTGCGTACCCGCTATGTGGCCGAAATGGAGCCGCTCTATCAGCTTGGGGTTAACGATGTGGTGCCTGAGGAGTTTGAGACCTCGGTGGAGATTTTTTCGCGGGTGCTGCGCACGTATATGATCCCCCATGATCAGATCGATCACTGTATTGCGGAGATTCGTCGCGATTCCTACCAGATGTTCCGCACCATCAGCCGCCGCCACAGTCATGCCACCGGTATTTCAGGCTATCTTTCCGGTGTGGAGCTGGCCACCTTCCGGGTCCAGCCCGGTTCGGCCATTGCCGGCACCCAGCTGCGTGAAGGTATTCTGCGTGACCGTTCCGGCGCCACGGTGCTGGTCATCAAACGGGGGGATGAGGTCAACTCCAACCCTGACCCGGTCTGGCAGTTTGAGGTGGACGATATTGTGCTGGTGTTGGGAAAGGCCGACCAACTGGTGTTTGCAGCTCACCTGTTTGAATAATAAAGGAGAGCACCTTCTGTGAATGATGTTCTGTTGGCGCTTGGATTAACCCTTTTTGCCGGTATGGCAACCGGCATCGGCAGTATGATTGCGTTTACCGCCAAACGGACAGACTACCGCTTTCTTTCCGTTGCCACCGGTTTTTCTGCCGGGGTGATGCTGTATGTCTCCTTTGTTGAGATCTTTGTCAAAGGGACCGACGCACTGACCGCAACCTATGGTAACTACTGGGGGCATTGGGTGAATGCGGCATCCTTCTTCGGCGGTATGCTGCTGATCGGCCTGATCGACAACCTGGTGCCTGCAGCTGAAAACCCCCATGAGACCCATTCTGAAGAAGAAACAGCTCCGCTCCATAACCCCGGTGCCCCGCTGCCAGATTTCAGCAATCCTGAGCGGCATGTGCTGGGTGATCATCAACACAACCGGCAGCATACCAAGCTGATGCGGATGGGGCTGTTTACCGCCCTGGCCATCGGTATTCACAATTTTCCCGAGGGGCTGGCTACGTTTCTGGCAGCACTGCAGGACCCCAAGCTTGGTGTCGCTATTGCCGTTGCCGTTGCCCTGCATAACATTCCGGAAGGGATCAGTGTCTCGGTGCCGATTTACTATGCCACCGGTGACCGCAAGAAGGCCTTTTTCTATTCGGTCTTAAGTGGTCTGGCAGAACCGGTGGGGGCGGGTGTTGCCTATCTGGCTATACTGCTGTTTACCGGAGGCGACACCGGTATTGTTCCACCACAGGTGATGGGTATCCTGTTTGGCGGGGTAGCCGGCATCATGGTCTACATCAGTCTGGATGAACTGCTGCCTACCAGCCGTGCCTACGGCAAGGGGCATGACAGCCTGTTCGGCCTGGTGGGGGGGATGCTGGTGATGGCGTTGAGCTTGTTGCTGATGAAGTAGGTGTGGTGGAGGGGCAGTATCACTGTGGAGTGGGAAGGTTGTTTGGGTGTTTTTTACTCTTCTCGGGCATTAAGCCACTGATATAAAGAAACGAATACGTTCAGGTAAGCGTGAGGGACAGATGCACGAACGCACACTACAAACAAACCGGAAAACAGGCGTCACGACGATTATCTGTACGGCATTAACGCTGATTATCGTCTTCCACCTCTTGTCCACCCTGCCATCGCTCTACGATTCATACCGCTCCTATCAGCATGCAAACCGTATGTATCTGTTAAACGAGGTCAGCGATGACCTGTATGCGGCTGTCAATAACCTGGGGTTTGAGCGGGGGCGTGTCAATGTGGTCTTGCTCGACGCTGGCCCCGTGGCGGGCATGAAAAAAAACCGGGACTTTATCGCAGCCCGGCGGGCCGATGCCGATGCTGCTTTGTCCCGGGCCTTTGGCAAGCTGGATGGCATCGAACTTGCCATGGTCAGCCCGCAGATCGCTGAAATTCAGCACCGCAGATCATCGATCGATGCGCTCAGAAAGCAGACCCAGGCAGAGATGCTGCTGCCAAAGGGGGAGAGACAGTCGGCGCTGGCCCAACAGTGGTTCGCGGCCATGACCGGCTACATTGAAAAGGTTGAAGCCCTGCTTTTGACCATTTCAGGTGACATCAGTGATGCGGACGGTATGATAGCCCGCTACTCATCCTTAAAGTTCGCAACCCTTTCACTGCGGAACAGCGCCGGTCCCGAGATCTCGATCCTGTCCGGCACGATTTTATCCAAGACCCCGCTCGCCCCTGAGCAGGCAAAAAAAATCGGCCAACTGCAGACCATTTCCCGGCAGCACTTCAAGACAGTTGAAACCTTGAGTCAGCCGTTGCAGCGGTCACCGATCCCTGCTGCGCTTAAAGAGTTACAAAAAAACTACTTTACCAACTATTTGCCATACCGGGATGCCACCCTGCTGGCGGCAGCAACAGGCGGCCCCTACCCCTACTCGCAACCTGAATTTCTGAAGCAGGGAGTGCAGACCTTAGATCAGATCACCGAGTTCAACCGCGTACTGACAGCGGAAACGAAACAGTACGCCGAACAGCATCGCAAGGATATCCGGCATAAAGGTGCGGTGCAGTTGCTCAGCACCCTGGCCTCACTTGCAGTCATTATACTGATCTTTTTTTACGTACATTTCCGGGTTATCCGTCCAATCGTCAAATTAACTTCCACCATTCGCCGTCTGGCCGCAAATGACCTGACCATCGAGATCCCCTCGATCACATCAGAGAACGAGATTGGTGATCTGGCTGCATCGATCCATGTCTTCAGGAATATGGCCCTGCAGGTAGAGGATGACCTGCAGATCATGAAAAATTTGCAGGTTAAACTGCAGGAAAGCCACGACCTGCTGACCACCCTCTCGCGGCAGGTTCCGGGCATGATCTATCAATACCGGCTGTATCCTGACGGCAGCGGCTGCATCCCCTACGCAAGCCACGCAATCCACGACCTGTACGGCATCTCTCCCGAGGATGTCCATCAGACCGCTGCACCGCTTCTGGCGGTCATACATCCGGACGATCTGCCGATCGTTAAAACGATGATCCAACAATCAGCACAGACGCTGCAGCCATGGGAAATGAGTTATCGCACGCTGTTGTCCGGCAAAGGGGTGCGCTGGCATTTGGGTTTTGCACGGCCTGAAAAGCTGGAAGATGGCAGTGTAATCTGGCACGGATTTATCAACGACATCACGCCGATGAAGGAGATGGAGGGGGAGTTAATCGCGGCTCGCAATGCGGCAGATGCAGCAAACCGCGCCAAAAGTGATTTTCTAGCCAACATGAGTCACGAAATCCGCACCCCGATGAACGGGGTGATCGGCATGCTGCAACTGCTGCGCTACACCAAGCTGATACCGGAACAGCAGGGATACCTGAACGATATCGAGACCTCGGCGGATAACCTGCTGTCGCTGATCAATGATATTCTGGATCTCTCCAAGGTGGAGTCCGGCAAGGTAGAGCTTGAAAATACGGAGTTTTCACTGAAGAGCGCCCTTAATGCCGTTTTCTCCATGCAACAGTCCAGAGTGATGGAGAAAGGGGTGCAGTACAGTGCACAACTGGAACCGAACCTGCCGGAGAAGGTCTGCGGTGATCAGTTACGGGTAAAACAGATTCTGCTGAACCTGATCAGCAATGCGGTGAAATTTACGGAGCAGGGCGCGATCACCGTTGAGGCAGCCCTGCTGGAGCAGTTCAATGATCATGTCATTGTGCAGATCACCGTCAGTGACACCGGAATCGGCATCTCAGCAGAGGCACTGGGCAAGATATTTGATCCGTTCACCCAGGCTGATGCCAGTACCAGCCGCAAATTCGGTGGTACGGGCCTTGGCCTTGCCATCTGCCGGCAACTGGCCGAGTTGATGGGGGGGCGGATCTGGGCTGAAAGCGAAGTCGGCAAAGGTAGCAGGTTTAATCTTGAACTGCCCTTTGATCTGCCGTCACTCGACACGTCACCAGCCTCTATCCAACCTGCAGACCAACAAATAGCCGTTGCTGGCCAGCGTTTATCCATCCTGGTTGCCGAGGACAATAAAATTAATCAGCGTACCGCGGTCATGCTACTCCAGAAGATGGGCCACACCGTCCATTGTGCCGACAACGGCGAGCAGGCCCTGAAAATCTGGCGACGAGGCGGTACGGATCTGATTCTGATGGATATCCAGATGCCGGTACTGAACGGCATTGATGCACTTAAGACGATCCGTGCAGAAGAGGGGGCAACCGGCAGGCATACCGCAGTGGTCGCCCTGACCGCCGATGCCCTGAAAGGTACTCGGGAGCAGTTGTTGAATGAAGGCTTTGATGACTATCTAGCCAAGCCGTTCCGGGTTGACCCGCTGCACGCCATACTGCAGATGGTTTTACAGCCAGCCGGGTAGTTTAACAGCGCCGATAGCAACCAGACGTTAAAAAAGGTGCAGTCCCGGGAACGCACTGATGCGTCCCGGGACTGCACCTCTCCGTTTTCAA
>CAZOTC010000080.1:0-6161 GCA_964582605.1 uncultured Geobacter sp.
TGCAGCTATCTGAAAGGAACCATGGTTTATGAGTGAGTTGGAGACACCATCTGCTCCGGACAGCGAACTGACGGAAACGGATGATGAACTGGCTGCCTTCGACTGGCAGCCGATTATCGACCTGCTGCGGCGCAGCATGGGGATCGATTTCAGCTGTTACCGCGCAGCGACCGTCAGACGCCGGATCAGGCGCCGGATGGAGCTGCAGCAGCTTGCTGAACCGGCCGATTATCTGACCCTGCTGGCAGCCGGCCCGGAAGAGCTGGAGGCGCTGGGACACGACCTGCTGATCGGGGTGACCGAGTTTTTCCGGGACCCCGAGGTCTTCCGTGCCCTGGAAGAACAGGTGAGAACACTGCTGCGCGGAAGGACGGCAACCGACGGCTTCAGGATCTGGTCCGCCGGCTGCGCCTCGGGTGAAGAGGCCTACTCGCTGGCGATGCTGCTGCACAGCCTTGCCCGGGAGACCGGCTACAACGGCGACCTGAAGGTCTTTGCCACCGATGTCCACAAAGGGGCACTGGAGACCGCCTCCCGCGGGATCTACAGCAGCGAACTGCTGTCCGGCCTGCCGGTACCGTTCCTTGAGCACTACTTCCGCAGCGAGGGAGACGGTTCTTTCCGGATTGATCCGGCGATCAGGCGGATGCTGGTCTTTGCCCACCACAACCTGCTGTCCGATCCCCCCTTTACCCGGATCGATCTGGCGGTCTGCCGCAATATGCTGATCTACCTGCAGCCCGATGCCCAGCAGCGGGTACTGAGTGCCCTGCAGTTTTCCCTGGTGCCTGACGGCCTGCTGCTGCTCGGTCCCAGTGAAGGGGTCAGTCACCTGCCCAATGCCTTCAGCACGGTGCAGAGCGGGATCAAGCTGTTCCGCAAGCAGGCCACCTCCCGCGATGCCGTCACGGTAACAGGCATCCCCTGGATGGCCCGCAATCCCTTGATCGCCTCCCTGCAACAGGGTCCGCGCAACGCCATTGCCCTTGACCGCCACCTGCTGCGGGACTACGACCTGATTCTTGAACGCTGCGCCCCCCCCGGCATGCTGCTCAACAGCAACCACCAGGTACTGCATATCTTCGGCGACCTGAGCCGCTACCTGCGTCCGCTGACCGGGCGGTTGAGCGGCGATATCCTGACCAGTCTGCGCGACGAGCTGCGTCCCGCCCTCTCCACCGCCCTGCTGCGGGCAGAGCAGGCCCACGAAGACTCGATAGTGGAGCGGATTCCACTCTTGCAGGGAGATGACTGCAGTTACGTTGATCTGTCGGTCAGCTGTCTGGCGGATGAGCGCAGGGAAGAGATGCATTTCCATGTCACCCTGGCCCCTTCGGGCTGGCAGCCGCTGCAGCTGCGGGAGCAGGTCGGCTGCCATCAGGATGCCGGCTCGGCAGCGCACCACCGCCTGTCGGACCTTGAGCAGGAACTGCATTCCACCCGTCACTCGCTGCAACTGACCATAGAGGAGCTGCAGGCCAGCAATGAAAAACTGGATCTGGCCAACGAAGAGCTGATCTCCTCCAACGAAGAGCTGCAGAGCACCAACGAGGAGCTGAAGTCGGTCAATGAGGATCTCTACGCAGTCAATGGCGAACTGGAGAGCCGTAATGAGGAGCTGCTTCGCCTGAACCGCGACCATGACAACCTGCTGGCCAGTACCGAAGTGGGCACCCTCTTTCTGGACAACCGGCTCTGCATCCGTAAATTTTCCAGCGCCATCAGCAGCTACATGAAGCTGCTGCCCCAGGATATCGGACGACCGATCGACCATATCGCCTATGAGCTGGGTTCCCCCCAGGAGTTCAGACACAACCTTGCCCGGGTGCTTGAGACCGGCCGGCGGATGGAGCAGGAGATCCTGTACGGACAGGACAGTTGGGTCCTGCAGCGGATATTGCCGTACCGTGTCGAAGGGGACGGTATTGACGGTGTGGTGCTGACCTTTACCGATATCAGCGCGGTCAAGCAGGCCCAGGCGGCGGTGGCTGAGATGAACGTCCAGTTGGAGCAGAAGGTGGCGGAACGGACCCGCGAACTGTCTGCCAGCGAGGCCAGTATCCGCGCCTTTATTGAAAACTCCGGCCAGGGTTTCTGGCAGCTGGGACCTGACCGTCTGACCATCCAGGCAAACCCGGCATTATGCGGCATGCTGGGCTACCGTCTGGAGGAGATGCTGGGGCGTTCTCCGCTTGAGTTCACCGATCAGGAAAACCGGCCAATTTTCGCGTACCAGATGGGACGGATTGAAGGAACCCAGCACCGCACCTACGAAATCTGCCTGCAGCACAAGAACGGTCAGCTGGTGCCGGTCATGTTTCATGCAACCACCATCCGGGATGAGCACGGCATGGTCAGCTCATCCTTTGCCTTTATCACCGACCTGACCAGGCAGAAAGAGGTTGAACAGGAGATCCGTCTTGCCCGTGATGCGGCCGAATCGGCCAACCGGGCCAAGACCCAGTTCCTGGCCAACATCAGCCATGAGGTGCGCACCCCGCTGAACGGGATCATGGGAATGAGCCATCTGCTGCACATGACCCCGCTGGGCGACGAGCAGCAGGATTACCTGCGGCATCTGGACGATTCTGCCCAGAGCCTGCTGGCGGTGATCAATGACCTGCTTGACCTGACCCGGATCGAGGCAGGCGGGTTCGGTCTGGATCAGGCCGACTTCCACCCGGGCGAGCTGGTCAGCGATGTGCTGCGAATCCACCAGCCGGTGGCGCAGCGCAAAGGGATCAAGCTGGTGGCCGAGCTCTCGCCGGATCTGCCTGCAACACTGCGCGGGGTGCCTTCACGCCTGAAGCAGGTGCTGCATAATCTGGTGGGGAATGCGGTCAAGTTTACCGATCAGGGGCAGATTGTACTGCAGCTTGCCCCCTGCGGCGAACCGGGCAAACCGCAGCAGATCTGTTTCAGCGTCAGGGATACCGGCATCGGCATGGCCCCCGAAACCCTGAGCCGGATCTTTGCCCCCTTTACCCAGGCCGATGAGGGGATCAGCCGACGCTACGGCGGCACCGGTCTGGGGCTGGCCATCTGTCAACGTCTGACCAGTCTGATGGGAGGTACGATCCAGGTCGAAAGCTTCCCCGGTAAAGGCAGCTGCTTCAAGGTGATCCTGCCGATAAAGCTGCCTCTGGAGATCCCTGTAAAACCGGAAACTACTGCGCGCCAAGCCGTTGTACGCGATCTGTCATCCCTGCATGTGCTGCTGGCAGAGGACCAGCCGGTGGGGCAGCTCTACGCCACCCGCCTGTTGGAACGGCTGGGGCACCGGGTTACGGCGGTAAGCGACGGTAAGGCGGCCCTTGAGGCATGGGAACAGGAAGGGTACGACCTGATCCTGATGGATGTGCAGATGCCCGGCATGGACGGTATCGCCGCGACCTCTGCCATCAGAATGCGGGAGAAATGGACTGACAGCTATACGCCGATCATCGCCCTGACCGCCCACGCCCTGACCGGTGACCGGGACAAGCTGATGGAGTACGGCTTTGACGGCTATGTTCCCAAGCCGATTGATGTAGCGGGATTGCTGTATGAGATTCAGCGACTATTAACCCCGGAGGCAGGCCATGCTATCTGCCGGTGAGCTGTTGAAGCAACAGAAGGTGTTGTACGTTGAGGATGAGGAGATCGCCCGCCAGTCGATCGGTATCTTCCTGCGCCGCCATGTCGGAGAGCTGCTGCTGGCAGCAAACGGCAGCGACGGGCTTGCACGGTATCAGGAAAACCGGCCCGGCATCGTGATTACGGATCTGGAAATGCCGATCATGAACGGTATGGAGATGATCCGCAGGATCAGGGAACGTGATCAGTCAGTGCCGATCATTATTACCACCGCCTACGATGACGAGGCGCATCAGTGCCCCGATGCCGATCGGGTCATCCTGAAACCGGTCCTGTTCAGCGATCTGCTGCAGGCGATGACGGACTGTCTGGAGGCCCGGATGGCCGTGAAAGGAGCGACGCCATGAGACACACCACCGTACTGCTGTTGGTGCTGATGCTGCTGATGCCGGTCCTGCCGGTTGAAGCAGAGGAACAGAAAACGTACCTGTTTACCGTGCTGCCCCAGCGTCCGCCGGTGGCAATGCACGCCAGCTGGCGGCCGTTTCTTGATCGGCTGGAGCAGGAAACCGGCGTGAGTTTCAAGTTGAAGTTGTATGAAACCATGCCCCAGTTTGAGGCAGAGATGAAGCGGGGTGAAGGGGACCTGATCTTCTCAACGCCTCCCCATGTGGTGCTGGCCCGCCAGAGCCGGAAGTACCAGCCGCTGGTTCGGGGCAGCCGCAGCATTGCCGGGGTGCTGTTCACCAGAAAGAACTCTTCCATCAAGGGGGTTGCCGATCTGGACAATCAGGAGATCGCCTTTGTCGGCAGCCGCAATGTCTGAAGCCTGGTGGTGAGACAGGTTCTGTCTCAGGAACAGGTCAAGCTGAATCTGAAGCAGCTCTATGCCGGATCGAGCAGCAACGTATACAAGACCGTACTGCTGGGTAAAGCTGCAGCCGGTGCCGTACTGGATGTTGATTTTGATGCCCAGCCGCCGGACGTAAAGGCCCAACTGCTGCCGTTGCTCTATACCCCCAAGATGGCGCCTCACCCGATCTCGGCCCATCCCCGGGTACCGAAGCAGCTGCAGCAGGCAATCACTACGGCTGTGCTGAAGATGAACATGACGCCGGACGGCAGGAAACTGCTGCAGGGGGTCCAGCTGACAGACCCGGTCACGGCCGACTACAACCGTGACTACAAGGCACTGGAGACGATGGATTATGAAGCTCTGACCAAGGGGTTGTAACACAGATGCATCTGTTGCCGCGCCGCCTGCATACCCGCCTGCTGCTGGCAGTGACCCTGGTCATGATGCTCGGCACCCTGGGGCTCGCCTTATGGACCAGTTCGACCCAAGTCCGGCAGCTGCTGCAGTCACGGATTCAGCAGGCAGCGCTGCTCTCAGCCAATCTGGCTGAAGGGAGCGCCCATGCCTATGTGATTGAAGACTACGCCATGCTGGATCATTTTCTGCATCATGCCACCATGCTGCCGGGGCTGCGCAAGGTTGTCGCAACCGACAGCAACGGCATGGTCCTCAGCGCGTTTGAACGCCCGGATGACGTCACCACCCCGATGCTGCTCGATGCCCGGATCGCACTCAAGGTGCCTGCTGCTGTTGAAAGCAGTCTGCAGCAAAGCGGCACACAACTTGTGGCATGGCAACCGGTGGTTGCCGGCGGCCTGCTGGGATGGCTGCAGCTGACCTACGGGCTGGAAGAGATCACCGCCCTGCAGCGCCAGATCTGGCAGCAGGCAGCTGTGCTGAGTTGCGTGGAACTGCTGGTCGGTCTGATCCTGTTTATACTGCTGCTGAGGCGGCCGATCAGGTCCATCAGCAGACTTTCCCGTTTTGCCCGTGAACTGCCGCAGAACAAAGGAGTGACCATCCCGGTTGAACGGTTTGTAACCGAGGTGCAGGATCTGGGGGAATCACTGAACTATGCCTCCTCAGAGCTGCAGCGGATTGAACAGGAGCTGCTGCAGCTGAATCGTACCCTTGAAGCCCGTGTTGAAGAGGAGGTTGCCCGCAGCAGGGACAAGGACGTATTGTTGCTGCAGCAGGCCCGTTTTCAGACCATGGCCGAGCTGCTGGTAAATATTGCGCACCACTGGCGTCAGCCGCTGAACAATATCGGGGCACGGGTGCAGGAGAACGCCTGGCTTGTCGCCCAGGGGGAACTGCCTCCTGAGAGCGCCATGACGGCGGCTGATCAGGTGCTGCAGGAGTTGAAGCAGCTTTCACGCTCCATCGAGGGGTTTCAGCTGCTCTGCCGCCCGGCCGGCCCTGAAGAACTGCTGCTCCCCTCTGATGCAGTCAGACGTGCGATGGTGCTGGTCAGGGACAGCTATCAGCCGTCAGGGATCCGGATTGAACTGCAGCTGCAGGCCGAACAGCCGGTGCATGGTTCGTTGCAGGATCTGGTACAATGCCTGCTCAATCTGCTGAGCAATGCCAGGGATGCGATTCTCAGCCAGGAAGTGGACGCAGGTCTGATCAGAATTGCAGTTGAGATACCGTTTCCGGGTGCCGTGCGCATCACGGTATCCGACAACGGCGGAGGAATCCCGCACAACCTGCTTGATTCGCTGTTTGA
>CAZOTC010000080.1:6261-10854 GCA_964582605.1 uncultured Geobacter sp.
ACCCCGTCATCCAGCATGGTCAGGCAGTAGGGACAGGCGGTACAGATCGTATCCGGCTTGAGTTCCAGCGCCTCGGCAGTACGGGCAAGGTTGATCCGCTCTCCGGTAAACTCCTCCATCCACATCCGGCCGCCGCCGGCACCGCAACAGAAGCCGTCTTCACGGTTGCGGGGCATTTCAAGTAACGTTGCACCGGTTGCCAGGGCAAGCGCCTCGCGGGGTTCCTCGTAAATACCGTTGTGACGCCCCAGATAACAGGAATCGTGGTAGACCAGCGCGCCAAGATCTGCCTGCTTCGGCAATGTGAGTCGGCCATCCTGTACCAGTTGCAGCAGCAGCTGGCTGTGGTGGATCACCTCCAGTTCAAGTCCGTACTGCCGGTAATCATTTTTGAGGGTAGTCAGACAGTGAGGGCACTGGACGATCACCTTTTTGATGGCTCGTTCCCTGAAGATGGCCGCATTCTCCTGGGCCAGTTTGTCAAATACATACTCATTGCCCAGACGGCGCAGTGAATCTCCGCAGCATTTCTCATCCTTGCCAAGGATGCCCCAGCTGACCCCGGCCTTGTCCAGCAGCTGGGCCAGTGCCAGGGTAACCTGCTTGGCCCGCGAATCAAAAGAGCCGGCACAGCCCACATAGAACAGATACTCGGTCCTGCCCGGTTCATAGTTACGCTCCCCCAGCAGGGTGGCCCACTTGCCCCGCTCGGTGGGGGCGATCCCCCAGGGGTTGCTGCGTCCTTCCATATTCTCAAACAGGTTCAGCAGTTCTTCCGGGAACCTTGACTCCATCTCCACCAGATGCCGCCGCAACGGGATCAGTTTGGGCATCTGCTCGATAAAGACCGGGCAGGATTGCAGGCAGGCGCCGCAGGTGGTGCAGGACCAGATCGCCTCTTCAGAGATGGAGGCATCACCTTCGCCGATCAGCGGGGTGGTGGCCGCTTTGCCCTGTTTCAGCTGCGGCCCGTTTGCCATCAGGTTATGCTTGAGCCGGGCAATCACGCCGCGCGGATTAAGCGGCTTGCGGGTCTGGTCAGCCGGACAGGCCATCTGGCAGCGGCCGCATTCAGTACAGGAAAAGGCATCCAGCAGCTCTTTCCAGCTGTAGCCGTCAACCCGGTCAATACCGAAGCGGTTGCCGGGTGCGAACTCTTCCCGCTCCGGCAGTACCGGCTGCTCGTGCCTCCGCAGAAAGACGTTGGGAATGGCGGTGATGATATGGAAGTGCTTGCTGAGCGGCAGCAGGTTCATGAACAGCAGCAGCACCAGGGCATGGGTCCACCAGGACAGGTCATGCACCAGCTTGCCGGCACCTTCCGGTATGTATGGCGCAAACAGGGCCGAGATCGGCATGATCTGCTCTGCCAGCTGCAGCATCCCCCCCTGAAAACGGGAGATCTTGGCGGCATTGACCCCGAAGTTGGCCAGCATCAGGGTGGCGATCAGAAACAGGATAAAGAACGCCTCAAAGGTGCGTGCCTCAGGATAGGGCGGGGACACCAGCCTGCGGACGGCTGCTGCGATCACCGCCAGCAGGGTGATCAGAGAGACCACGTCGATCATCTGCATCAACGGCATAAAGATGCTATCCGGCAGTTTGGTAAAGTTTATGGCCGGAAACAGCCCGTGCAGCAGGAATTCGGTGTTTGCCACCATCAGCACCAGAAAGCACCAGAAGATGGCAACATGGATCAGTCCGGACGGTTTGGCCAGCACCCGCTTCTGGGCAAAGGCGTAGCGCAGGGTGTCACCGATCCGTTGACCGATGTTGTCCAGACGCTGGTCGGGACGTCCCAGGGCGGTCAGCGAAAGCCGTTTCCAGCAGCTGTACAGGAACAGGGCAGTGGCGAAAATGAAGATCGGTGCAAAGATCGTGGGTGTTGGTGTCATAGATAGCCTCAAAGGGTCCAGGGACCAGGGTCCGGGGACCGGCAAAAAGTGAATTGGTTTTATCTGGCCCCTGGCCCCTGGCCTCTGGCCCCCTGCTTCAGTTCACGGATCTTTTTTGTCAGGGCCGGCACAATCCGGAACAGGTCGCCGACAATGCCGTAGTGGGCAACCTCAAAGATCGGGGCGTCCTTGTCACGGTTGATGGCGATGATCAGGTCGGCATCCTGCATCCCCACCAGGTGCTGAATCGCACCGGAGATGCCGCAGGCGATGTAGATCTTGGGGCGCACGGTCTTGCCGGTCTGGCCGACTTGTCTATCGTGCGGCATCCAGCCGGCATCGACAGCCGAGCGGGAGGCTCCCACCACACCGTTCAGCTCTTTGGCCAGCTCTTCCAGCAGGGCGAAGTTGTCAGGCCCCATCATACCCCGACCGCCGGAGACAATGAATTCGGCACCGCCGATATCAACCTTGTGTTTGCTGTCTCCGTCCCGGATGATCTCGAGCATTTTGACCAGAATCCGGTTTTCCGGCAGGGTGAAGCTGTCCCGGATGATCCGGCCGGTTGCGCCGGCCTTTGCCTCCGGCATCTGCATCACATGAGGCCTGACGGTGGACATCTGGGGCCGGTATTTGTCGCACATGATCGTGGCCATGATGTTGCCGCCAAAGGCCGGACGGGTCTGCATCAGGTTCCGTTTGTCGTCAATATCCAGACCGGTGCAGTCTGCGGTCAGGCCGGTACCGACATGGGTGGCAACAGCACCGGCCAGATCCCGTCCCATCCCGGTGGCCCCCATCAGGATCACCTCCGGCTTATGCTGTTCAATCAGGTGGCACATCGCCTCAAGGTAGGACTGGGTGCGGTAGTCGGCATAGAGCGGGGCATCCAGCAGGTACGCCGTTTCTGCGCCATAGCTGAACGCCTCGTGACAGAGCGTCTCAACCTGATGCCCGATCACCACGGCACTCAGCCCTACCCCCAGCTTGGCAGCCAGTTCCTTGCCCTTGCCCAGCAGTTCCCAGGATACCTTGGCAGCCTCACCATCGGTCTGTTCCACAAATACCCAGACCCCGCGGTACTGCGCCTGCATCTTTGCCAGGGCAGCGGCCTCCGGATCGTCATCCTCAGCCGGTGCGGCAGTCCCTGCAGTCGCAAGTTGTTCAAGGATCTTCAACTCCTCCGGGGTAAAGGCCATTTCGATCGCCTGGGCCGGGCAGACCTTGACACACTTAACGCAGCCGATACATTTTTCGGCATCAACCACCGGCTCACCGGCTTCATTCATGCTGATGCAGTTGACCGGGCAGGAGCTCTCGCAGCGGGCGCCGCAGGCGATACACTTCCCCTCAAGCAGCCGGGCACGGCCCCTTGGCTTTTTTATCTTTGGTTGCGGTTCTGACATTGGAATCCCTCAGTAAAGTTTTAGGGTCCGGGGTCCGGGGGCCTGGGTCCAGTCACGGCAAAGCCCACATAAAGGCATACTTACCTGCTGGTCCCTGGCCCCTTGTCCCTGGCCCCTTTAAAGTGGTAACAGATCCTTTTCCATCAATTTACCCAGCAGCAGATCAACCGTTCCTTCCGGATCGGCACAGCCGTCACCGACAATCTCCCCTTTGTCACGTTCAGGTGAGAAAATCTTGGATACCCAGGTGGGAGAGCCCTTCAGACCGATGGTCTGCGGATCCAGCTGCAGCACCTCATTGTTCCAGACCTCGACCTCGGCCGTGGCTGCGGCCAGGCGCATCGGCACCGTTGGGTAGCGGGGACGGTTCAGTTCCCGCACCACCGTCAACATGGCCGGCAGCGGCGACTGAACCCGTTCGTGACGGCCTTCCAGCTTGCGGCTGACCACCAGTTTTCCGGCAGCCAGATCCAGTTCCTCCACCTTGTCCACCAGGGTCAGCTGCTGGTAGCCCAGGCGTACCGCAATTCCCGGTCCCACCTGGGCAGTATCGCCATCAATGGTCTGCTTGCCGCAGATCACCAGCCCCACCGGTTCCACTTCATTATTCAGCTTTGCAATGGCCGCAGCCAGCACCTTGCTGGTAGCCAGGGTGTCGGCACCGCCAAAAACCCGGTCAGACAGCAGGATGGCCCGATCGACACCGGCAGACAGCGCCTTGCGCAGGGTGGCCTCGGCATTGGGCGGCCCCATGGAAAGCACTACCACCTTGCAGCCGAACTGATCCTTCAGCTGCAGGGCTGCTTCCATGGCATGGGTGTCGTAGGGGTTCATGATAAACGGTATCCCCTCCCGCACCAGGGTATTGGTAACCGGATCAATCTTGACCTGGGTGGTGTCAGGGACTTGTTTGATACATGCGATTATCAGCATGGGACTCCTCTTGATGCCTATTTTAGTGGCAGTTTATGACTGCTCAAACCTGTTCTTAAAAAATAACGGAACTACATACTGCATCAAAATAAATCATGCAAGCGCTAATACATTGATTTTATTATTGCTGGTTCATTTATGATCTTACTAAATGTGTTACACAAACCCATCAGACAGAGTAATTCAAGAACTTATTTTATCGCCACCCTCTGTTCTTGAGGCCTACAACAACTACACCAATCCACCCGCTGTCTAAAAATTATTCACGTTATTTTAACTGGTTTGTACATTTTTAAAGCAATTGGCGTCATTATAGGCATAACGGTTGCATTTCAAAAACAGATTACTCAACACAGGAC
>CAZOTC010000081.1:0-10807 GCA_964582605.1 uncultured Geobacter sp.
GTATGGCCACCCCTAGAAAATGACCAACTGTCAGGTGAATACTATCTCAGTACAGACTGTTTAAAACCAATGCAGTCTATTCGTCGTTAAATGTATTATTTTTTCTTACTTGTGTTTCATAGAACACATAAATGTAAGACTTGTTAGTAATCAACGAATAGACTGCATTGATACGTGTAAATCAATTATAGTTACAACAGATAATGATTTATTGTAGTAATTCAAAAATACTATTGTTTTTCTTTTTCTTTAGCTGCATTTTCTACAACATCAACTGCACCAACTGTTTTATCGCCTGAATCATTAAGCTTGCCGCCATCATACTCTTTTGTCGGAACAAAAGTCGGCTTGTCATATTTCTGGCCGGGCTTCATCGCTAAAGGATTCAACGGCTTTTCAATCTTTTTACGTGGAGTAGTATTGTCTGACATGTTTATCTCCTTATCTGTTTAATTACTGAACTTATATGTAATGAATAAGTCTGTGCAAATAAACTAACTATGTTGTTGACGACATTTTATGTAATACATATAGTAACAGTATCTACTGTTAATCAATATATTTATAAAATAAAGAAAGGTACCTCATGTGTTGGTCATGTAATCCTTATTGTGGCGGCTGTAAACCGCCAAAACCAAAACCGGTGAAATGCCCTTCCTGTAAGACGTTTACCTTCCCGGAGTTTACCCACTGCAAAAAATGTGGTGCAAAACTGCCTGAGCTGCCGAAACCGGTACCGGTCTTCTGCCTGTATATCGGGGAGACCTGCGCGGCTCCCTGCAACAAGCATAAAAAAACTCCTGATGACGGAAAGATCGGCACCTGCAGCTGTCATACCCCGGTAGAGCCCCACTAACTGCTTCCTGCTCTCTTCATGCCGGGCAGACCGTCCTGTCTCAGAACGACCTGCCCGACGTAACATCTGACCACCGGGTGCCGCTGCTAGGGTACAAAGATTGCGACTTTGGTCCCTTTTTCAGCCGCCTTCTTGGCCAGTTCTTCAACCGGACCATACTGCATGCAGCCGCCGAGGCAGTGCAGGACGCAGGATGGTACATCTCCGTTGGCAGTCCTTTTTTCACACAGGTCGCACAGTTGGGTCGGCACCGGTACGTAGTTCCACTCCCACTTGTCGGCATCTATCTGAAACGGGCCAACCTGGGTCAGCTTGATTCCCCACTGACCGCGTGGGATGTTGTGCTCATTTTTGCACGAAACCTCACAGCTGTGGCAGCCTGTGCAGTATTCGTAGTCTATCAACAAACCGTTTTTGGACATATCAAATTGCCTCCAGTCGTTATTAGTCCCTCTCCCGGCAGGACCGGGAGAGGGGTAAACCATATTAGCTCAAGCTGCTGAGTGTGAATGTATGACCGGGGTCAACCCGGTAGATCTTACAGATCATCTGCTTGTGCGGAGCACCGAAGCCCAGCTTGCCGATATGCTTGTGCGGTACCAGGGTGTTGACGTTGGCTTCCCAGACACCGTACAGGCTTGGTTCTTCGGCAGGCTTCTCAGGGAACCACCAGCCGTGGGTACAATGCACGACCTTCGGATGAATGGTCGGGGTCAGCTGTGCCTTCATCTTGCACTTACCGAACATGTTTTCGATCATGACGTTGTCGCCGTCGATAATGCCCAGCGACTTGGCGGTCTCAGGGTTGATCTCGACGATCGGATCCGGGTCGATATCACGCAGGGTGCCGATCTGACGGTGCTCGGAGTGGAAGGAGGTGAACTTCCGCGATCCGGTGGTCAGTACCAGCGGATACTCCTTCCAGAGTTCAGGCGTGCTGTAGGGGCTGTAAGGCGGCTCTTTGAAGTACGGCAGAGCATCGTCGCCCCAAGCCTCGAACAGGGTAGAGGTCAGCTCAACCATACCGGTAACGGTGTTGAAGCCAGGCTCACCATCGGTACGGAGACCGCCTTTTTCAAACTTGCGATAGGTGTAGTCCGGCTGCCATACCCCCAGCTCACGCAGGCCGTCGAAGTCAACGCCCAGTTCAGGCTTGAGCTGCTTGGTGAAGAAGTCAGGCACGTCGTCAAACGGCCACATGTCGGGATGCAGCTTCTTGCCCAGTTCGATACAGACTTCGATATCTGATCTGGTGTCGCCAACACGCAATGCCTCGTTGATGGCACCAAGGAATACGGCGTTGCGGCCGAAGTGGGTAATAACCACGCCATCATGCTCGGCAAAGGTCGGCAGCGGCAGGAAGACATCAGCCAGCGCCATTGCGGTCGGAGTCATGAAGCAGTCCTGGACAACGTTGAACTCCAGTTTCTTCAGCGCCTTGTACCATCTGTCAGGACATGCACAGCAGGTCGGGGAGAGGAAGTTACTGCTGTTGAACCAACCCATCCGCAGCTTGTACGGCATATCTGTTTCCAGAGTGTCGAGGGTCTCGTCCGGATGCGTTGTTGCCATGGCGGTGCTGAGTGCAGGCCATTCTTTAGCGCCGATACGCTTGTCCCACAGTTCCTCGGAGAGGTTACGACGGGTTTCAACACGCCACTTGCCCAGCAGTGCGGCAGGCGGGCCGATGGTGATGCCGCCCGGCACGTCGATGTTGCCGGTGATGGCGGCCAGTGACAGGATGGCATGGCCAAGCTGAACACCGTTGGGGTTTTCGTCCACTGCCAGGCCCCACTGGATGGTGGAAGGCTTGTTGGTGGCAAAGGCACGGGCCACTTCGATGATCTTCTCTTTGGGTACCCAGGTGATCTCCGCGACTTTTTCAGGCGGATATTCCTGAACGCGCTCTTTCAGCTCGTCAAAACCGTAGGTCCAGTTGTCAACGAAGTCGTGGTCATACAGATCTTCATTAATAATGACGTTCAGGAAGCCCATGGCCAGAGCGGTATCGGAGCCCGGACGCAGCTGACAGACATGTTCTGCGCGGGTACCGAGCCAGGTGATACGGGGATCGATGCAGATCATCTTGGTGCCGCGCTTCATCATATCGATCAGGGAGTGACCGAAGAAGCCGTCAGGGTTGGACATCAGCGGGTTTTTACCCCACTCCATGACGTACTTGGGCAGCACATATTTGGGGTTGTCGTAACGGTCCGGATAGTAACCGGCGTTGTCGATCTCGGGATAACCGGCACCGAGGATATAGTCGGTGATCGCACAACGGGGACCGTAGCAGGACCAGCCGCTCAGCGGATAACAGACGTTCGGGGTGCCGATTGAGGCAAAACCGAGCGGGTAGTAATACAGACAGGCCTCACGACCGGTACCGCCAAACACGACGATCGACTCTGCGCCATGATCAGCCTTCAGCTGCTTGATCTTGGGCACAATGATATCCCAGGCTTCATCCCAGGAGATCTTGGTCCAGGCCTCTTTACCGCGGTTCTTCGGGTCACGCTTCATCGGATGGGTTATGCGCGATGGATGATGCACATATTCCGGCAAGGTCAGACATCTGATGCACAGACGTCCGTTGGTGATCGGATGCTCGGGGTCACCCTCAACCTTGACCAGCTTGCCGTTCTTGACATGCAGCTTCATGCCGCAGCCGACCGGGTGATCTCCTGGAGGTGACCAACCACAGGTTCTTACGGTATACGATCCATCTTCGTTTTGTACTTTCCATTCTTTTTTCATTGCTTTACCTGTCCTTTCAGTTAGTTTGACAACTACTCGGCTTTTTCTCTTTTTTGCTGCACCTCCTTTCTTTCTTCTCCTCCTTCGCGTTATCTCGTGCAGGATCTGCGTCTGCCGTAGTGAAACAGCTAGTTCGTCCGGCTAATGTGCATACAGCCAGACAGTTAGCAACGAGTATGCCATCATTGCAAACGAGCATAACAAGCTGATTTTGCTACATTATCAAACAGCACCCAAACTTTTTTGTTCTGCCTTTGATAAGCTTTATCTCATTTTGAAAATCAGGGACACGGACAGGAAGGTTGTATTAAAGGGCTGCATAGACAGCGAGGCACAGCTGAGGAAAGACCTCCTCACTGCCGTCTTTTTGAAAACCGGCTGCGGTTTGGATAACCAGCGGGAGATGGCGCCCTGACAGTATTATCAGGGCTTTGAAATACATTATGAGAAAGACAGGACACAAGGCGCACTGAGCGCAGCGACTGAGACATAACAGATAGGAAGGCGATGGAGCGAGCACCGCACAACGCAGCAGAAGGCCTCCGGAATAGTTTTTCAAAGCCCCGTCATGGAACGTTCTGACGCATTGACTGCATGAGGATAGTGAGGTTGCGGCATGCGTTGACATGCATACCTGATGCAAGAAGGCTGGATTTGGGTCCGGTCAAGCCGGTGGTGCCGACGGGGTAAGATTGTGTCGTGCCGGCTCACCAGCTCCCTCCAGCACACGGCTCATTTCGGCAACAAGGGCAGGCACCGTAAAAGGCTTGGCAAGGTAGCCGTCACACCCCGCCTCAAGCATGCGCTTCTTATTTCCTGCCACCGTGTATGCAGTAACTGCAATGATCGGAATACGTCGGCCATTCTCGTGCTGCCTGATCAGCTTTACAACCTTGTCGCCGCTTATTTCCGGCATCTGGACATCCATCAGAATCAGATCAAAGCTCCCGTGCTCCCATTTTTCCAGGGTTTGTCTGCCGTTAGCGGCAATCGTTACCCGGTGCCCGCACAGCTCCAGCAGTTTCTGGGCGTACTGCGCGCACAGCCAATTATCTTCTGCCAGCAGTATGGACAATGGACGAACCAGGCCTGCAGCCGGAGACGCGATCTGATCCGAAGCTGCCGGAGGCGATGCAAGCATACAGGGCAACAGCAGATGGAACGTGCTTCCTTTCCCCGGGGTACTTTCAACCGTGAGGCTGCCCCCCATCATATCAGCCAGCTTGCTGCTGATGGCAAGCCCCAGCCCAGCGCCGCCGTATTTACGGGTATACGACTCATCCGCCTGGGTGAAGACACGAAAGATATGGCTGATCAGCTCCGGAGCAATACCGACGCCGGTATCAGTGACCGAAAAATCCAGCACGATAAAGGCGCCGCACCTGTCTATATTTTTTACCGCCAGGGAAATGCATCCCTTTTCTGTAAATTTGATTGCATTTGAAAGCAGGTTTGAGAGTATCTGAGCAACTCTGAGCCGGTCACCGGCCAGCCGGTCGGGTATGTCGAAAGGTACCGAAACTGCATTGCTGAGACGTTTTTCCCGGATACTGTCCTGATATAACGTAAGTACTTCATCAATACAGGCCCGCAACGAAAATTCAGCATTGCTGATCTGTAACTGCCCTGCCTCCATTGCGGTGATATCCAGTATGTCGCTAATCAGTGCCAGCAGATTGCCTGCGGACAGGTGCAGATTTTTCAGATATTCCTGTTGTTCCCCGGTAACCTCAGTCATCTCGATCAGTTGCAACATACCGACAATGCCGTTGAGAGGCGTCCTCAGCTCATGGCTCATATTATTTAAAAACAGCGATTTCGCCCTGTTGGCCGATTCTGCAGCCTCCTTGGCAATCTGCAGGGCCTCCTGCGCCTTTTGTCGCTCGGCAATCTCTTCTTCCAGCAGTACCGCCTGAATATGGAGTTCGTCCTCCGCCTCCTTGCGAATACTGATATCCTGTTGTGTCCCCATCATCTGCAGCGGTTCTTTTTCATCTGTCCAGGAAATGACGCTACCGCGATCAAGTACCCAGACCCAGCTTCCGTCTTTATGTTTCAGTCTCAGTTCCTGGTCATAACAACTGAGCCTGCCTGAAAAATGCTTGTGCAGCAGTTCAGTACGAGTCTTGAGGTCGTCAGGATGGATTAAGCGGGTCCAGAGTTCCGGAGTGACCGGCTCCAGCTCTTCCCGGGTATAGCCGATTATTGCAGCCCAGCGCTGATTGATTATCAGCTCTCCGGACCGGATATTCCATTCCCAGGTCCCGGCATTGGTACCGGTGATAATCCCCTCCAGACGGCTGTGCTCTTGCCGCAAGAGTTGTTCGGCAAGGTGGCGGCGTCCGTTTTGGAACAACATCGCTGCAATCAGCGCCATCAAAAGCACAAAGACAGACAACACGCTGACTGCTGTCTTGGGATACTGCTGCCACAGCAATGCCGGACGATGGAGCACGACACTGCCGGAGGGAAGCCGTGAAAGGTCGGCCTTCCATCGTACCAATTGGGGCCAGTTAAACAGCGGGGTGAACGGTAAGGTGACATCGGTCTCCCGGAGTGTCGGCTGCAGGGTGCCGTCAAAATATGCCAGGATCAATTCACCCGCCTTCCTGCTGATGTCCGCAGTGCGCTGAACAGCCCCTCCGATCAGGCCTTTATTCAGATGGGCCTCATACAGTCCGAATATCGGCGCATTAGCCTGTTTGAGCAATGCCGCTGCAACCTCGACCGGGACAAACGATCGTCCGGTAGAGTCACTGAAAAATGCGCCGAACAGGATAATGGTATCGGCAGGCAGGGATGAAGCATGCTGCAGCATCTCCTCAAACGAGAGCTCACCTACATACTCTACCTCCATGTTCTTACGGAGAGAGGCCAGTGCTGCATTTATCTCTTCCGGTTGTACGTTTCCACGGTTATCAGCCCCGTTGATCACCAGCAGCCGCCGTGTCTTCGGAAACAGCGCCAGTGCATGGCGCAAGGTGCCCTCAACATCTTTATGAGTTTGCAGTTTAATCAACTTTCGCGGCGGACCTTTCCAGGCGATCGCCTTTTGGGGCATCCAGATGGTAAGCACCGGCACATCGGGAAAAAGGTCTTTACCTTCCTTCTCCAGAAACTCCAGCACCCCAGGGGAAATAGCGACAATCATGCCGATTGTGCGATGGGCAAGCTTGTGCCGCAGTAATGACGCAAGGCGTTCATTATGTTCCGCATTACGGTTACGGTTGAGATCAAGATGCTCGACAAAGATATCGTTGGTACTGATCTGTTTGCTTCGCAAGACATCAAGGATCCCGCTTATGACCATATCCGGTACCGGCAGGCCGTAGGCGTTTTCATTGAGAATAAGTACCTGCCTGTTGCGGGAAGCTGAAGCCGGCGATTCACCACTTGCAACACAAGTTGCTGATGTCAGGGACATCAGCAGAGTCATACCGATGAGATGCAAAAAGACAATAAAAACAAGGCGCTGCCTGATCGGGGTATCCTGGGCATTCTGAATCATTTTGAAATGGCGGCGCATAGGTCTCCTTAAGACATGGTTCTTCAGCTGACGGCACTCATTCCCGCCTTGTTTCCGTGTGCATCTGCAGTGCATCTGCATCAGTACTGCGCCTTCCGATCATCCGGGGTATTCTTTCGGTACAGCCGGATAAACAGGCAGAGCACCGCTATTCCCGCGATGCCGTTCAGTACAAAGGCACCGGCAAAACCGGTCAGCTTGATAACCGGCCCCATGGTTACCGAACTGAGCATCATGCCGGTATAGACACAGGTGTTATAGCAACCGACCGCAAGCCCCCGCATCTTCGTCGGAACCAGATCGGCTATCCGGGCACAGATGACGGTAAACGCAACCCCCATGCCGATACCCATGACAACGGCAACACTCACCAGTGCCGCCACAGAGCGGGATGCGGCCAGACCGGTCAGGGCCAGGGAGAATACCGCCAGGCCGATGGCGATCAGCATCCCCTTATCCCCGACCCGATCGGCCAGTTTTCCGGTCGGCAAGCGTGACAGTGCATTGGCAAGGGCCTGGGCAGTAAATACATAACCGGCCTGTACAACATCCATCCCCATACTTTTCATGTACAGCGGCATAAAGGTCACGAACAGACCGTACCCCAGACAACATCCCAGGGTTGCAACAAGGCAGGCGAAGAACGGACGGTTTCTCAAAATCAATGTCAGAGAAGGCCCGACAGCAGCGCTGGTGCCTGCTCCACCTGATTTTCCTGCAACCGCCGGGGCAGGCAGCGCGCGGTACGCCACCACAAACATCGCAAACATCAGCCCGCCAACCAGCAGAAATACCTCGCGCAATCCGCTGACAGCAGCGGCATACCCGCCCGCAGCCGGTCCCAGCGTCATGCCGCTGTACAGTGCCATGGTATAGCTGCCGTAGGCGCGGCCAAGCCTGTCGGCAGGCGTCACATCAGCCACGTACGACATAAGCGCCGGAGAAAAGGTAGCGAGTCCGGCGCCGAACAGCAGATAGACAACAGCCATCTGCACCAGGTCGTGGCTCCGGGACAGAAAATATGAGGTAACCGCCATCACCGCCAGCCCCGCCAGCAGCAGTGGCCTGCGTCCCACACGGTCGGAGACAATCCCGGCCGGAATTGAAAACAGTGCTGCCGCTACCATGAAGGTGGCGTTGATCAATCCGGTCTGAACCGGATCAGCCCCCAGAGAGACCGCAAACAGCGGGACTATCGGCATTCGCATATAGGCGGCAAAGAAGCAGCAGAAGCTGATCAGGCAGGCCGCTGAAAGCCGTCTGTCTCTATCCTGTACTGCCAGGTTCATAGCCACCTTAGAGCAATCTGAAGTGAAGGTGCAGACCCATAATGCAGCTACTGTGCCACGCCGCATCTTTAGCAGTGCTGGGCAGCCCCGGATACGTATAACCGCGTGTCTCCGGACTGTTCCGACAACCGCCGGTCAAGCCTGTTCTCTCTGCCGTTTATCAAAATGACATTTGCCTTATCAAAACCACACAACGCATCCCGACCATTAGCCGAACAAACAAGAAATATTAATTAAATATCAATATGTTATCTGATGGCACAGATACTGCTAACAACCTGTTTGCAGAGCCGCTAACGGTTATCCTGCACTCATTGTGAGGTTCCATTCATGATCAGCATCAAATCTGCACAGGATATAATTCTTCATCAGACAGCAGCCATGGAAACCGAGTCAGTTCCCCTGCTGCAGGGAATCGGAAGGATCATAGCCCGGGATCTGCGGGCACCCCATGACCTCCCGTTATCCAACAACTCCGCAATGGACGGCTATGCCCTTGCCTTGCGTCCGGATCGGGAACACTGGAACGTTGTTGACTTCATTCCTGCCGGGGCACTGCGTACAGCCCCTGTTGCCTCTGGAGATGCGGTCAGGATCATGACCGGCGCCCCTGTCCCCGAAGGATGCGACACCGTGGTGCCGATCGAGGATGTCGTTGTTGAGGCCGGCAGTATCAAGCTTGTTCATTCCGTCAAATATGGTTCCCATGTCAGAAAACGGGGGGAAGACCTGCTGTCGGGCAGCCTGGTTATCAAGTCAGGCACTTCTGTCCGTCCCCAGGATATCGGTCTGCTGGCCTCGTTAGGCTGGGCTGAGTTGCCGGTTTACCGTAAACCGCGGGTCGCCGTGCTTGCTACCGGCGATGAACTGCTGGAGGTTGGGGCTGCCCCCTGTCCCGGCAAGATCATCAACAGCAACAGCTACAGCCTGGCTGCTCAACTGTTGCAGGCCGGCGGTGAACCGGTGCTGATCGGCATTGCTGCAGACACCAGGGAGGCTACCAGAGAAAAGATTGCAGAAGGGATGCAGCTGGACGCCCTGATCATCTCAGGCGGGGCCTCGGTGGGTGACCGCGATTATGTCAGGGAGACCATCCAGGAACTGCAGGGAAAGTTGTATTTCAGCAAGGTAAATATGAAACCGGGCAAACCGGCAACCTTTGCGACAATTGGCGGGAAGCCGGTTTTTGCACTTCCCGGCAACCCTGTCGCAGCAATGGTCTGTTTTGAGATGTTTGTACGTCCCGCCATTCTCAAGATGCAGGGACATGAGCAGCTGATGCGCCCGAAAATCAAGGCGGTGCTGACCGGACAGGCCTTGAACAGCGGCGAACGCCCGCACCTTGTCACGGTCCGGGTAACCAGTGAGGGAGACATCTGCAAGGCCTCCACCATCTCAAACCAGAGTTCTGCCAATCTGGCTTCACTGACAGCCGGTAACGGGCTGTTAAAGCTGGAGCCGCATTCACTGCTGCTGGCTGACAGCGTTGTGGAGATCACCCTGCTGGATGCAGATGCAGGAACGGGGGACCTACTGTATGGCACTCTATGATCCGTTTGGAAGATCAATCAACTATCTACGTCTGTCAATCACTGACCGCTGCAATCTGCGCTGCGTTTACTGCATGCCGGCAGGGGGGGTGCATGCCCTTCGCCACAAAGATGTGCTGAGTTTTGAGGAGCTGCTGAGAGTAGCCAGAGCTGCTGTTGCCGTCGGCGTTGAAAAAATCAGGATTACGGGCGGTGAACCGCTGGTACGCAAGGGGGTGATCCCCTTTCTGGCAGAGTTGGCCACTACTCCGGGATTGAAACGGCTGGTATTGACGACAAACGGCATCATGCTGCCGGAGATGGCGGCAGAGTTGCGCTGTGCCGGCGTTGAAAGCCTGAATATCAGTCTTGATTCCCTGCAGCCGGATACCTTTGACAGCATCACCCGTGGCGGTGACATCCTGAAGGTCTTTGAAGGGATCAAGGCGGCTGAAGAGGCCGGGTTCCAACGGATAAAGATCAATGTTGTCGTAATACGCGGCGTCAACGACCATGAAGTTGCAGACTTTGCGGCACTGACCCTTAAAAGACCGTACCACGTCAGATTTATTGAGTATATGCCGACGCTGCGTGATGACTCATGGCAGTCTCGCACCATCTCCGGCAGCGAAATACTTGGTAATCTTGCCCTGCGCTACAGCCTGCAGCCGGCACGCAAAGGGGCCATGGACGGTCCTGCCAGCTATTATCGTATTGCAGGGGCTGTCGGCAAGGTCGGTGTCATCACCCCGGTATCCTGCCACTTCTGCAATGAATGCAACCGGATCAGGGTTACCTCAACCGGCATTGCCAAAAGCTGCCTGTTTGCAACCGAGACCCACGACCTGAA
>CAZOTC010000082.1:0-10752 GCA_964582605.1 uncultured Geobacter sp.
GATACCCGCACCCCGATGGAGGGGATACTGCTGGTTAACATCCTGCACGTCCTGCTGGCCTGGCCGTTGATTTACGGTACATGGGGCCTGCCTGCCCTGGGGGTCAAAGGGGCTGCCATTGCCATCAATCTCTCGGAATGCATCGGCTGCACCTATCTGCTCTGGCAGGCCTTCCGCAAAGAGTACCTGAAGATCAATCTTCCGGACCGGAAGCTGTTTGCCAGGATCTGGCAGGTAGGCTGGCCGGTGGCTCTGGAACGGGTTGCCCAACAGTCCGGGCAGCTGGTCTACTCCAGCGTGATCATCGCCTACGGCACCACGGCCTACGCTGCTCACCAGATCGGACTTTCGATCGAATCGCTTTCCTTCATGCCCGGTGCCGGCATGGGGATCGCCGCTGCCACCCTTATGGGGCAGTCGCTGGGGGCAAAAAAGTATCTGCGTGCCCATGCCGGTAACGCCGAAGCACTCCGGCTGGCGCTGGTTGTGATGGGGATCATGGCGGCTCTGTTTCTGCTGGTGCCGCACTACCTGGTAATGATCTTCACCCATGATCCGGAGGTTATCCGGCATGGCTCAGTGTTTTTGCGGATTGTAGCCTTTGCCCAGATTCCGCTGGCGATCTCTTTTGTCTATGCCGGTTCATTACGTGGTGCCGGAGACACCTTCTACGTCTTCATCGTCACCCTGCTGACCATGTGGGGGGTGCGGGTGTTGCTGGCCTGGATCGCCGGTCCGGTCCTGCAGCTGTCACTCTATATGGTGTGGGGTGTCTTTATCGTGGACTGGTATGTACGGGCAGCTGCCTTTGCCTGGCGCTATCACAAACGAGACCTGCACGGGATTGGACTTTGACCAGAGACTTACCCATCGTACTGAACGGAGCCTGAGTATATGACAAAACCAACCATCGCCATTACCATGGGAGATCCGTGCGGAGTTGGACCGGAGATCATTGTTGCGGCCCTTGCTGACCCTGCCATCCGTGCCATCTGCAACCCGTTTGTGCTGGGTGACCAACGGGCCATGCAGCGGGCCTTGCCGGTCTGCTGCAGCAGTCTGCAGCTGCAGACGGTCAACTCACCAGTCCAGGCGATTGATCTACCTGAAACCGTAATCCCCCTGCTGGAGCTCTCGCAGCTTGGCGAGGAGGATATAGACTATGGCATGCCGTCAGAAAAAGCCGGTGATGCAGTCTACCGCTACATCCGCCGGGCTGCGGAACTCTGTCTGACCGGTGAGGCGGCGGCCATGGCCACAGCACCGATCAGCAAGGAAGCGATGCATAAGGCCGGTCATGACTACCCCGGACATACCGAGCTGCTTGCGGAACTGTGCCGGTGCGATGATTTTGTGATGATGCTGGCCGGTGACGTGTTGCGGGTGGCACTGGTGACGATCCACGAAGCGATTGCCGATGTGCCGCGTCTGATTACGACCGAGCAGGTACTGAAGACGATCAGGGTCACGGCACGGGGGGTTGCTCCGCTCTGCGGCAACCGTTCTCCCCGGATTGCGGTACTCGCTCTTAATCCCCACTGCGGTGAAGGGGGGAAATTCGGCACTGAAGAGACCACTGCCATCGTTCCGGCCATCACTGCTGCTGTGGCTGAGGGCCTGCAGGTGAGCGGCCCGTTCTCGGCCGACACCTTCTTCCACTTTGCGGTGCAGGAGCCTGCCCCCTACGATGCGGTGGTTGCGATGTATCACGATCAAGGGTTGATTCCGCTCAAGATGCGCCACTTTGACGACGGGATCAACATCACCCTGGGGCTGCCGATTATCCGCACGTCGGTTGATCACGGCACCGCCTACAACCTGGCCGGAAGCGGCAGGGCATCAGCCGCCAGCATGAAAGCCGCTATCCGGCTGGCAGCCGGACTGGCAGGTTGCCGATGAAACTGCCTCCCCTGATCCCCGGCAGGCTGATCAAACGCTATAAACGCTTTCTGGCAGATATCGAACTGCCTGACGGTTCAACCATCACCGCCCATTGTCCCAATTCAGGCAGTATGCTGGGCTGCAATCTGCCCGGCAGCCCGGTGATGCTCTCCATAAGCTCAAATCCCAACCGTAAACTGACCCATACCTGGGAGCTGGTACAGTTCGGTGAGTACTGGATCGGCCTGAACACCATGCTCCCCAACCGTTTGGCTGAAGAGGCGATTCTTGATGGCACCATTACGGAGCTGAACGGTTATCGGACGCTGCGGCGGGAGGTCCCCTACGGCAGTGAACGCAGCCGGATAGACCTGTTGCTGGAAGGAGACAAGGGGCGCTGCTACGTTGAAGTCAAGAATGTCACCCTGGTGGAGGGTGGGATGGCGCTCTTCCCGGATGCGGTCACTGAGCGAGGGCAGAAGCACCTGCGGGAGCTGATGGAGGTGGTGCGCAACGGCAACCGGGGCGTGATCCTGTTTACGGTGCAGCGGGGTGACGGTAGCACCGTTGCTCCGGCTGACCGGATTGATCCCGAGTACGGAAGATTGCTGCGGGAGGCGGTAAAAAACGGCGTTGAGGCGCTGGCCTACCGCGCCGAGGTGCAGCCGGAGGAGATCCGGCTGACCGGGCGGCTGGAGGTAGTTCTCTAGCTCTCGAAATCCACTGCAACTATCGATGAACAGTTGGCCTTCATGTACGGCACCACTTCACCGGCATGATAGGGATGCACCTGATAGGTCTGCAGATCAGCCAGAGAATCAAATTTGGTAATCAGGGCCACGTCGTAGGAGCGTTCTGAACGAATCACGTCAATTCCTGCCTCAAGATGACGCAACTCCGCAATCCTCCCTTCCATGGACAGCAGTTTATCCCGCACCGCAGCGATCTTCTCCGGGGTCTGTTCGGCCAGCTTGAAAAACACAATATGGGTTATCATCTCACCCTCCTTGCAGAAATTTGATGCCTTCTGATAGCGCGAGTGGGGAGTCTCTGTCAACCTGCCTGCTTGAAAACCTGAAAAAGCGTGGTAACCTTGCTTTATATCCTGTCGCCGCGATTACACGACGCCATTTCGGAGGTGCTGCCATGTCAGAATCAAAGCTGATCCCGTCCATTGACAATCGTCTGAGTGCCTTGATCGAGGTTTCCCGCCGCCAGGCCGCAGCCAACGAAGACCAGCCGCAGAAGCCGGCCATTACCATTTCCCGTGAATTCGGCTGCGAGGCCTATCCGATGGGTGAGCTGCTGCGCCAGCAGATGGAGAGCCGCACCAAAGAATCATGGTCCTTGATGGACAAGGCCCTGCTGGACGAGGTCACCAAACATCATAATCTCTCCGAGCAGGTACTGCAGAATCTGGGGGAGAAAAACCGCTTTCTCGATGACTTTTTCTCCACTTTTTCCAGCAGATGGAAAAGCGACAAGGATTACTATCGGTTGTTGACACGGCAGATCATCGCCCTGGCCCAGCAGGGCAATGTGATTCTGGTTGGCCGTGGTGCCCCGATGGTGACTGCCAGGATGAAAAACTGCTTCAGTTTCAGGCTGTTTGCATCGCCGGAATTCAAGGTCGCATCGATCGGCAAGCGACTGGGGCTTGACATCGAACAGGCCCGTACACTGATTGAGCGGCGGCAGAAGGAACGGGACAAGTTTATCAGGGATTTCCTTGATCGTGACCCCTACGATCTGAGCGTCTACAACCTGGTCTTTAACAATGACCGTAATGATTCGGTTAAAATTGCCCGGATTATTGCTGACTATGTCTTGAGCGCATAGGGCAGGTTTGCATGCTGCCTGTTTTTCTGGTTTCAGGGCCGGCTCTGCCGGCCTTTTCGCTTCTACCGTTTTCGCAGCATCAAAAGTCTGCTATACAGCCTGTAATCACTTTCAGGAGATATCTGTGAAGAAGCTGGTACTGGGCAGTATCATTCTGGTGCTGTTGTATTGTGGATATATTGCCGTTTCGCTTGCACTGCTGCCGCCGGTCAGCAGCCTGGCAGACAAGAAAATGAATCTGACCATTGAGGTGCGCGACTGGCAGGGGAATGAACACCCTTTTCTGCTGGGGCCCAAGAACCGGCGTTGGACCCCGTTGGGCCGGATTCCGTCTGAAATGAAGTGGGCGGTGATCCTGGCCGAAGACGGCAATTTCTACAAGCATGAGGGCATTGACGTCAAGGCGATCAAGGAAGCGGTTAAGTATGACCTTGAAAAGAAGAGCCTGGCCCGCGGGGCATCGACCATCACCCAGCAGGTGGCAAAAAACATCTTCCTGTCACGGGAGAAGACCATTACCCGGAAGGTAAAGGAGGTCTATCTGGCCTGGCGGATGGAACAGGAGCTGACCAAAGGGCGGATTCTTGAGCTGTACCTGAATGTGGTGGAGCTGGGGCCGATGGTCTACGGGATCGGCCATGGAGCCCAGTACTATTTCGGCAAGCCTGCCTCGTCCATGACCCCTCGGGAATGTGCCTTTCTGGCGGCGATGCTGCCCGGCCCACGGGTGGCCTATAACCCCTATCGCAATCTGGGCAAGGTGCTGGGCAGATCGGACATGATCCTGCGCAAGCTGCGCAGTAAAGGGGTGATCAGCGCTGATGAGTATCAGGCGGCTCTGGCCCACCCGCCCAATATCGCCGGTCTTCAGCGCAAGGTTGATACCGCCATTCAGCAACCCCCGGTCATGAAGCCGATCTCATCGGCGATTGTCGTACCGGCACCAGAGGCCCCGGCTCAGAGCGAGCCCGTCCCCCCTGCAGCTCAACCTGAAAATCAGGAGCACGTGCCGCCGTCGCCATCGCCACTACCGGTAGGGGAGCGCTAAAGGCTTCGGTGATGGCTCATCGGAATCTGGGTCGACACCAGCGCATTGGGCGGATTCTGCGGCGATTACAGCGCTGGTCGGGAGCAGATCAGCCCCGAACCTTTCCTGCCGGTCAGCTTGTGTTTCTGCCGGATGGCTCGCACTTTTTTGACAGCCTCTTTGGCGCGCTGGCTGCTGCACAGTCAAGCATCTGCCTCGAATACTATATCATCAAGGCAGACCGGACCGGTTTCAGACTTGCCGAACTCCTCTCTGCAGCATGTAACCGAGGCGTGAAGGTCTGCATGATCTACGATTACATCGGCTGCATTGACACGCCAGAGAGCTATTTCCGCGCACTCCGCAGTCACGGTGTTCAGTGTATTGCCTTCAACCCCCCACCTTTCAGGCGCGGTATCCACCTCTTTGATCGTCGCGATCATCGTAAGCTTGCCATTATCGATGGTTCCGTCGCTTTTCTGGGTGGGCGGAACATCGGCAACGAGTACGCCGGTATCACAGGAGACACTCCCCTGTTTCATGATGTTGGTTTCAGTCTGACCGGGCAGGCTGTCCAGTACCTCAGCCACCTCTTTACGGAAATCTGGACGATGGAGCTGGGAAAACCGCCGGATTTGCCGTGTTCTCAGGTCGATCAAAAAGCCGACCGGGCCGCTGACGGGTCTGCCGATATTACCCTGATCAGCGGCGGACCGCATCACCGCCGTTCAGCCATTCGCTCGGCCTTCAGAGTCGCCATGGCAACAGCAACCGGAGAACTCCTGATCGCCAATCCCTACTTCTTGCCGGACCCGTCAATACTGCGTTCTCTTCTACGGGCCTCTCGCAGAGGGGTGGTGATTCGACTGCTGCTGCCTGCTGAAAGTGATGTGCCGATCATCAGGCTGTTAAGTCGCGGCACATACGGGCAACTGCTGCGGGCCGGCATTGAAATTTATGAAATGCAGCACCATATCCTGCACGCCAAACTGATGCTGATAGACGGTTCCCGCACCATTATCGGCTCTGCCAACATGGATCAGCGCAGTTTTCACCGTAACTACGAAATCAATGCACATGTGCATTGTCAGGATTTCAGCAGTCAGGTGCGTATCCGCCTGCTTGATGATTTATCCCATGCCCGCAGAATCACCATCGATGACCACAAACGCCGCAGCCTTGCCGAGCGCATGACAGAACGTCTGCTCCGCCCGTTGAACTGGTTTTTGTAAGGCTTGGTCATGTTGATCGATACCCATTGCCACCTTGATCTGCCGCCGTTGTCTGAACAGCTGGAACTGTTGCTTGACGAAGCTTGTGCTGTCGGCGTTATGCAATGGATTGTCCCTTCCATCGGGCCGGAAAACTGGCAAAGGATTGCATGTCTGTGTGCCAACTGGCCGTTTCTTCGACCGGCATACGGTATACATCCCATGTGTGCGGCAGCTGTCCTGCCCGATCAGTTGCAGGAACTCGAACGTCTCGCACCGGCAGCGGTAGCCATCGGTGAGATCGGTCTTGACGGGTTACTGGGAAACTTGGAGCAACAGGAAGCTCTTTTCCGGGAGCAACTCCGTATTGCCCGCCGTTATCAGCTGCCGGTGCTGGTACATTGCCGGAAGTCAATCGACAGAACCATCAAGATACTGAAAGAGGAGGGCAGTGATCAGTACGGTGGTATCATGCATGCCTTTTCCGGATCTGTTGAATCTGCCCGGGAGTGTATCCGTCTCGGCTTTGCGATTTCGCTGAGTGCGACACTGCTCCACCCGGACGCCGTCAGGCCTGCCCGCTTGGCTCGTGAACTGCCGCTTTCTTCTCTGGTCCTTGAAACTGATGCACCTGATCTGGCGCCGGCCAATCGCCAACCGGCTTTCAACCGCCCGGCCTGGCTGCTTGACGTAGCGCTGGCACTGGCTGCCATCCGTGGTTGCACCCTCGATGAAATTACCGAAGCAACCAGCGCCACCGCCCGCCGAGTCATTCCCGGTCTTTGAAACGGACCTTGTCCGGCCCTCTTCGGCGTGCTACAGTATCCCCCATAAGGAGACTCGCCATGAAACAGTTCTTGCCTGCCATTATCCTGCTGATTGCCGCCCTGCCCGGCTGTAGTATGTTTACTGCATGGAAAAGCATTCCTCCTCCAGGCGGGTGCGATCAATGTCATTCTGTCGAACTGTCAACCAACTGGGGGGTAACGTATCAGGCAGCAACGGTCTCTGATGAACGCGGCCGGCTTGCGTTCCAATCACCTCAGTACAACACACCGATCAGGAAGAATCAGCCCGCCTCTGCCTTGGACCTGCGTAAAGCTGAAGATTCCCGCTGCTTTGACTGTCATAATGCGCCTACACCGGCCCATAAGGAACGGTCCGGTAAATTTCATCATGGCCAGTAAAAAAATATTGACAATATTTCTCCAGCGAGTATAGTTTACCGTTGTTGCTTATACTACCCCGTTTTCGGGGTTAATTAACCAAGAGGTGAAAACACATGAAAAAGATGCTCTCCCTGTCCCTGGTACTTGCTCTGGCCCTCGGCGTAGCCGCTGGCTGCAAAAAAGCTGAAGAAGCTAAGCCTGCTGCTCCTGCTGTTGAAGCTCCTAAAGCTCCTGAAGCTCAGAAGCCGATGTCTTCTGCTAAAGCTGCTCCTGCTGCTGCCGCTCCTGCTGCTGCTCCTGCAGCTGCACCGGCTGCTGCTCCTGCTCCGGCTCCTGAGAAGAAGCACTAATTCTCGACTGCTTAAGCACCAAAGCCTGTCAGGGAGACCTGGCAGGCTTTTTTTGTTTCAGGAGAATGGGTTATGCATGAACTGGCGTTAACTCAGGGAATTGTTGACATCTGCCTGCAGCATGCCGGCAGTCGGAAAATCAAGGTTGTTGTTGTCGAGATTGGCATGCTGTCCGGTGTCGTGCCAGAGGCCGTCGAGTTCTGCTTTGCAGCCTGCAGCCGTGACACACTTGCTGAAGCAGCAGATCTCGAAATACACCAAAAAGAAGCAGAGGGGCGCTGCCTTGACTGCTTGATGATCCAGCCGGTTGAACGGCTCTATGATCCATGCTGTCAGTGCGGCAGCTATGCTCTGGAGATTCTAAGCGGCAAAGAGATGCGCGTGGTAGAAATAGAGGTTGATGATTAAAAAAGGGCTGTCCCGCTAACGGAACAGCCCTTTTTCATATTGCGTCTTAAGCCCTCGAATTTCAGATAAAGGATGATAGCAAGGCGGCTAGGAGAAGGCGACGCAGGCGTACTTTCAAGTACGCGACGAAGCCAACGAAGCTAGCGCCTTGAGCCGGAATTCGATCTACTCATTCCAGCCTTCAGGATGCACCTCGCCGATCTGCTCCCAATGCTCTGGCGAACGCCAGAGCGAGGAGAGGATCAGCTCTCTGATATGCAGGAACTCTTTCGGAAGTTTATCGTACATCTTAACGAACAGTTCTTCGTGAGAAAGGATCTCGTTCTGCCAGACATCGCGATCGACTGACATCAGGTCATTGAACTTCTCCCGTGACATCTCCATTCCGTCCCAGTCCATATCCTCGTAACGCGGCATCCAGCCCAGCGGTGACTCAACCGCACCGGTCTTGCCCTGTACCCGCTCAACAATCCACCTCAGCACCCGCATATTCTCGCCATAGCCGGGCCAGGCAAACTTGCCGTCGGCGTCCTTGAGGAACCAGTTGACGCTGAAGATACGTGGCGGACGGGCAATAGAGCGGCCAAACTGCAGCCAGTGAGAGAAGTAGTCTGCCATGTGATAACCGCAGAATGGCAGCATGGCAAACGGATCACGACGGACATTGCCGGTGGCGCCAACGGCAGCTGCAGTGGTCTCGGAGCCCAGGGTAGAAGCAAGGTAGACACCGAAGTTCCAGTTAAAGGCCTGGTAGACCAGCGGTACGGTGTCCTTACGACGACCACCGAAGATAAAGGCACTCATCGGCACCCCTTTGGGGTTCTCCCACTCGGAATCGATGCAGGGGCACTGGGAGGCCGGGGCAGTAAAACGGGCATTGGGGTGGGCAGCAGTGCGGCCGCAATCCGGCGTCCAGGCATTGCCCTGCCAGTCGGTCAACTTGGCAGGCACTTCACCATCCATCCCCTCCCACCAGACATCGCCGTCTTCAGTCAGCGCCACGTTGGTGAAAATCGAGTTCCTCTCGCAGGAGATCATGGCGTTGGGGTTGGTCTTGTAGTTGGTGCCCGGCGCTACACCAAAATAGCCGAATTCGGGGTTAATGGCATAGACCTGACCATCAGTGCCCGGTTTGATCCAGGCGATGTCGTCACCAATGGTGGTTACCTTCCAGCCCTTTTCCTGGAACGGCTTGGGCGGAATCAGCATGGCAAAGTTGGTCTTGCCGCAGGCACTGGGGAAGGCCGCACCGACATAGGTCTTCTCACCGGTGGGAGACTCTACGCCCAAGATCAGCATATGCTCGGCCAGCCAGCCCTCATCCTTGCCCTGTTTGGAGGCGATCCGCAGCGCCAGGCATTTTTTGCCCAGCAGGGCGTTGCCGCCGTAACCGGAGCCGAATGACCAGATGGCCCGCTCTTCCGGGAAGTGAACAATATATTTTTCTTTGTTGCAAGGCCAGGGCACATCCTTCTGACCATCAGCCAGCGGCATACCGACGGTGTGCAGGCAGGGCACATACTCGCCATCACCCAATACATCCAGCACCTGCTTACCCATGCGGGTCATGATCTTCATATTGACTACAACATAGGGGGAATCGGTGATTTCAATACCGATTTTGGCAATGTTGGAACCCAGGGGCCCCATGCTGAACGGGATCACATACATGGTGCGTCCCTTCATGCAACCCTTGAACATTCCCTTCAGCTTTTCCTTCATCTCTTTGGGGTTTACCCAGTTGTTGGTGGGGCCGGCATCCTGCTTTGAGAGGGAACAGATAAAGGTCCGATCCTCAACCCGGGCCACATCGATTGGATCAGAAAAGGCCAGATAGCTGTTGGGGCGTTTTTCCGGGTTAAGCTTCCGGAAAGTCCCGCTTTCAACCATCTGGCCACAGAGCCGGTCGTATTCCTCTTGAGAACCATCACACCAGTGGATACCGGCCGGTTCGCACATCTCTGCAACTTCTGCAACCCATGCCTTCAAATGTTTGTTGGTTACCTCATAACTCATGTCTGCCGCCTCCCCTTCAGGAAATAGAAATTGACAAATTGACCTGTGTCACAAGCAAAAAAATTTACCGATACTTATCTACCATAAGAATGACTAAAACAAAAGGGGCGAACAAAAGTTTATTTCCTGCATAGGGCAATCGGTCCAGATTCAATACGTAGACACCTTACGCTATAACCGACGTTATACTGCACAGCCGTGGTTATACATGTCCATCCAGCTGATATTGCTCATATAGTTTCCATCTCCACCATCGCCGCCATAACTAGGGTTATACCCTTTTACCCCTGGCTTTCGGCTGCATGGCACACAATAAATCAACGATTTAGGTGTCTTATGCTGTGTTACCCGATTTGGCATCGTTGCTGCTCTTGTATCTGCAAAACCGTATTTCAATGTTGGCAGAAAACTACAGGAGGTGTGCCGTGTTAATGTTCTGGATCCAATTCGTACTGGTACTTGGGGCAGTTTTGATCGGTATCCGCCGGGGCGGTGTCTCCCTCGGCCTGATCGGCGGTCTGGGGGTTTCCCTGCTGGTGCTGGGCTTCCGCAGTGCACCGTCCGAGCCGCCCATCGCGGTGATGTTGATCATTCTGGCGGTGGTGACCGCCTCGGCCACCCTGCAGGTGGCAGGCGGCCTGGACTACCTGGTGCAGTTGACTGAGCGGTTGCTGCGCGCCCATCCCAAGTATGTGACCATCCTGGCTCCGCTCTCCACTTTTTTTCTGACGGTCTGCTGCGGTACCGGCCATGCCGTCTACGCCCTGCTGCCGGTGATCTCCGATGTGGCCCTCAAGACCGGTATCCGGCCTGAGCGTCCCATGGCCATCTCCAGCGTGGCCTCCCAGATG
>CAZOTC010000083.1:0-10551 GCA_964582605.1 uncultured Geobacter sp.
CGGGCTGGATACCGGCCGGCACCTTGATCCGCTTTGCCTCCTCCAGGGTCGGCACCTCAAGACTCACCCCCAGGCAGGCCTCGCTGAACCGGATGCTGCGTTCCACAAACAGGTCGCCTCCTTCACGGCTGAAGACCGGATCATGGGTAACCTTCAGCTCCAGATAAAGGTCACCGTTGGGACCGCCGTTCTCTCCGTCAGAACCTTTACCTGCGATCCTGATCCGGCTGCCGGTATCAACACCGGCCGGAATCCTGACCTTCAGCTCTTCACGCTGACCGTTGCGACGGAACGCAACCAGTTTTTCCGCACCCAGGGCTGCCTCACGAAAGGCAACCGTTACATCCAGGGACAGGTCGCCCCCCTTCCGGGGGCCTCGCTTGAAGCCGCCACCTGCCCGGCGGAAAGCCCCTCCGAACAGACGCGAGAAAATATCCTCGCCGCCTCCCATCCCCATATCCCTGAAGGTTCCGGAGAAGTCAAAGTTTCGGAAGATATCTTCCTGGCTGTACTGCTGATGGAAGTCGCTGGAGCCGAAGGTGTCGTATTTTTTGCGTTTTTCAGGATCCGACAGCACCGCGTAGGCCTCGTTGATCTCCTTGAACTTCTCCTCTGCAGCACTGTCGCCCTGGTTACGGTCCGGGTGGTATTTTACCGCCAGCTTCCTGAAACTCTTCTTGATATCATCGGCTGAGGCATCCTTGGCAACCCCAAGTACCTCATAGTAATCCTTCTGTGCCATGCCCATGTACCCCTTTCATTCTGTTTACCGTAACAATTTAGGCAGGTTTTAGCTCCCTGTCAACGTTGCTTGACAGTCGGCAGACGCCCCCTTACTATTCACCCACTCATACACAAGGGGACAACCATGAAACAGGTAGTACTCATCGGCGGCGGCATATCCGGGCTTTCCACGGCCTGGCTGCTGGAAAAACGGGCCAGAGAGGCAGGTATAGCGCTGCAGCTTACGTTGCTGGAACAGGAACTGCAGACCGGCGGCAAGATCAAGAGTGTACGGGAAAACGGCTATCTCTGCGAATGGGGGCCCAACGGCTTTCTGGACAGCAAACCCCAGACACTTGAGCTGTGCGGGGCACTGGGTATCTCGGGACGGCTGCACCGCAGCAATGACAATGCCCGCAAACGGTTCATCTACAGCAACAGCCGGCTGCATCGACTGCCTGAAAACGGCCCTTCTTTTTTGAAGAGCAAGCTGCTTTCATGGCCGGGAAAATTCAGGTTGATGGGGGAGCCGTTTGCCTCTGCGCATCCGGGCGGAGATGAAACCCTGGCCCACTTCGGCCGCCGTCGCCTGGGACCGGAAGCGCTTCAGAAGCTGATTGCCCCGATGGCCTCCGGCATCTTTGCCGGCGACCCTGAAACCATGTCGCTGGTCTCCTGCTTCCCCCGGATTGCCGAGCTTGAGCGTGAATACGGCGGGCTGTTCATGGCCATGTTCGCCTTGGCCAGAAAAAAGCGGCAGGAACGTAAAGAAGGCAAGATCAGCAGCTCGGCTGCCGGCCCCGGTGGTACCCTGACCTCCTTCAAGGAGGGGATCCAGTTTTTGACCGATACCCTGACCAGCCAGCTGGGAGACCGGGTCAGAACCGGCAAAAACGTGGTCAGCATCAACCAGACCAACGGTCTGTGGGAAGTCAGGAGTTCTGACGGAACGGTGCTGCAGGCCGACTTGGTGATTTCGGCCGCTCCGGCCTACGCTGCCGCAGCCATGCTGGAATCCGTTGACGCCACCCTCGTTGATACCTTGCGCCAGATACCGTACTCAACTCTCAGCGTGGTCTGCTGCGGTTTCCAGACCGCCGGGCTGGGACACCCGCTGGACGGCTTCGGCTATCTGGTGCCCAAGGAAGAGGGACGGACCGTACTGGGCACCCTCTGGGATTCCAGTATGTTCGAGAATCGGGCTCCTTCAGGACAGGCATTGCTGCGCAGCATGGCCGGTGGCGCCTGCAGGCCGGAACTGATCCAGCTCCCTGACGAGGAACTGCTCAAGCGGGTTCGGGATGACCTGCGCACCATCATGGGGATTGCAAAGGCGCCGGCCTTTTCTCGGATTATCCGCCACCAGCAGGCGATACCTCAGTATACAGCCGGTCACGGCAAGCGGCTTGAGGCGATTGAGGCGCGGCTCTGGCAGCACAAGGGGCTGCTCCTGACCGGCAACGCCTTCAAAGGGGTTGGATTGAACGACTGTGTGGCTGCCTCGCAGGCCACCGTGGAACGGGCAATGGAACATTTGGGAGGTTAGGCCATGAAGATCAGGAAAAAACTGTTTGCCGATTTTGAGTATGAAGAGGTGCTGGACACCAAAACCCGCGAGCTGATCCGGGTCGGTTGCGCCGTGGCGGTGGGGTGCCCCACCTGACTGAAGAAACACTTCGCCTTGGCAAAGGCGGCCGGCGCCGGGAGCGCCGAACTGAAGGAAGCCATAGCCTACGGGGTGATCGCCCCGGCCGGCCGGGCAAAGAACTTTGCCTTGGAGCTGATGGAGGAACTGGAATAGACCTGAAAACGGCATTGCAGATATGTCAATCAGGCAAGGGTTTGTATGATGCGGAAAACCGCTATCGTTGATTCCTTGCTGTCTGGTGTCCAAGCAGCCCAAGTGTGTCAGTCACCGCATCAAGGATCTCGCCGCTGGTGCCGTTGCCCTGCAACGTCACCAGCAGGCGGTGATCCGGGGTAAACTGGTAGACCATCGGTTGGGTGCGGATCAGGTTGATCAGGATATCCGGGCTGACCGGGGTTTTGCCATGGAAGGCCAGGCAAAGCCGTTTGCCGTCGCAATCAACCTTCAGCACCATCAGCTGCTTGAGGGCGATCCTGATCTCCATCACCCGGGCCAGTGTCTGGGCCGCCAGCGGCGGTCGTCCAAAGCGGTCCTGCATCTCGTTGACCACTTCGCTGACATCCTCGTGAGACTCTGCCTGCACCAGCCGCTTGTACAGCACCAGCCGCTGGTTGGTGTCCGGGATGTAGCTCTCCGGAATAAATGCTGAAAGGTTCAGGTTAATCTCCGGCTCAAGACGTTCTTCAATCTCCTGCCCTTTCAGCCCGGCAATCGCCTCTTCCAGCATCTGGGTGTACAGTTCAAAGCCGATATCCGCCACCGTGCCTGACTGACGCGGCCCCAGCATATCCCCGGCCCCGCGCAGCTCCAGGTCGTGGGTGGCGATCCTGAATCCGGCTCCCAATTCTGAGATGTCCTGAAGAATCTTCAACCGTTCCCGTGCATCCTGGGTGATGCTGCCCTGTCCCGGGATCAGCAGCCAGGCGTAGCTTTTAACGGTCGAGCGGCCGATCCTGCCCCGCAGCTGGTAGAGCTGCGACAGGCCGAAGGTGTCGGCCCGGTCAACGATCATGGTATTGGCCCGGGGGATATCCAGCCCTGATTCAATGATGGTGGTGGTCAGCAGCAGGTCGGTCTCGCCATGCATGAATCCCAGCATGATCTTTTCCAGCTGCTTTTCCTCCATCTGACCGTGGGCCACGGCAATTCTGGCCTGGGGCACCAGCCGGCGCAGCCGATCAGCAACAATGCCGATCGATTGTACCCGGTTGTGGACGTAGAAGATCTGGCCGCCCCGCTCCAACTCTTTGGTGATCGCATCCCGCAGCAGGTCGTCCGTATCCCGTGCAACCACGGTCTTGATCGCCTGTCGATCCACCGGCGGGGTGTCGATGATCGAGAGATCGCGAATCCCCAGCATGGAGAGGTGCAGGGTGCGGGGGATCGGGGTGGCGGTCAGGGTCATGATGTCAACGTTGGCCCGATACTGCTTCAGCCGTTCCTTGTCCTTGACCCCGAAGCGCTGTTCCTCATCCACAATCAGCAGCCCCAGATCCTTGAAAACCACATCCTTCTGCAGCAGCCGGTGGGTGCCGATGATAATATCCAGTTTGCCGTTTTTCAGCCGCTCCAGCGACTCCTTCTGCTCTTTGGCAGTACGGAAGCGGGAGAGCACCTCGATGGAGACCGGGTACTCCTTGAGGCGGTTGGTGAAGGTCTCATGGTGCTGCGAGGCGAGGATGGTGGTGGGGACCAGCAGCGCCACCTGCTTGCCGTCCAGCACCGCCTTGAAGGCTGCCCGCAGCGCCACTTCGGTCTTGCCGTAGCCCACATCGCCGCAGACCAGACGGTCCATCGGCCTGCTGTGCTGCATGTCGGAGAGCACATCCTGAATGGCGGAGAGCTGGTCCGGGGTCTCCTCCCAGGGGAAGGTGGCTTCAAATTCACGGAACAGTTCGTCCGGCGGCGAGAAGCGAAAGCCCTGGCTGGCCTGACGCTTGGCGTAGACCTCCAGCAGCTCTTCGGCCAGCTCTTCAATATTCTTACGGGCCTTGCTGCGGGTCTTTTCCCACCCGGGCCCACCCAGTTTTGCCGGCGACGGCGTTGCCCCTTCGCCGCCGCTGTAGCGTTGCACCAGCCCCAGCCGGTCAATCGGCAGGTAGAGCTTGTCGTTGCCGGCATACTCCAGCAGCAGAAAGTCCCCTTCAACCGCGCCGGTCTTTAAATGCTGCAGGCCACGGTAGATGCCGATGCCGTGATCAACATGGACCATGGCGTCACCCGGCTTCAGCTCGGCCAGCGAGGCCAGGATCTGCTTGGTGCGCAGGGTGGTGATACCGCTCTTGCGCCTGACCCGCTTGCCGAACAGCTCTTCCTCGGCAATCACGGCCAGCTTTGCCTCAGGCAGGCGGAAACCGCGGGAAAGCTCGCCGATTGCCAGCAGCAGGTCGGTATCATGCTGTTCTGCTGTCGTGCTGAAAGGCTCTTCGCACAGCAAACAGCTGATACCGTACGGCTCAATCAGCTCTTTGAGCCGTTCGGCCTGGGTAGGTTGATGGCAGACCACCATGACCTGCCAGTTGTCTGAGCGCCATTGCCTGATCCGCTTTGCCAACGGCCCCAGCAGCTGTTGCTGGTCTCCACCCAGGCTGATCTTCAGGTCTGCGTTGCTCTCGGAGCGGATTGGGAGCTGACGTGAGTCGCCGTCAGCAGCCACGGCAAGTCCATGCAATTCCAGCTGCCGGTAACGTGCATGTTCCTGCTGCAGCTGTTCCGGAGTCAGATAGAGTGCGTCTGCTGCCGGATGCAGACGTTCCTCTGCCTGGGCAGCCCGGATACCATTGCGGACCTCTGCAGCATGCTGTTCAGCTGCGGTAATCAGCCGTTCCGGTTCAACCAGGACCAGTAGCGGATCGGACAGGTAGTCAGTCAGCAGTTCAAGGCCCGGATGGACCAGCGGCTGCAGGAATTCGATGCCCGGCGGGTAGCCTGCCCCCTGCAGCTCGGCCACCAGCTGCCGGCGACGGTCAGCCGGGATATCCAGCTGATCGGCACGTTCCTTCAGGCGCGGCACAAACTCCTGGAGTACGGCTGGTGAAAGGACCAGTTCCCGGGAGGGGAGCAGGTTCAGGCCGGTAAGCGGCTCCAGCGAACGCTGGCTTAAGGGGTCAAAACTGCGCAGGGTCTCGACGGTGTCGCCGAAGAATTCAATCCGCACCGGTCTGGGCAGGCTGGGGGGGAATATGTCCAGAATCCCGCCTCGCACGGCAAAGCTGCCCCGCTCCTCAACCAGCGGGCAGTTGAGGTATCCCATCCTGACCAGGCTTTCCAGCAGTGCGTCCCGGTCCGGTTCATCACCGGGCATAATACTGCAGGATGCATCTGCCAGCACCTTGCGGGGAATGATCCTTTGCAACAGGGCCGACACCGGAGTTACCAGTGTGCAGGGTCCTCCCTGCAACAGGCGCTGCAGTGCCTCCAGCCGTGCTCCACTGATGTCGGGATGGGGAGAGGCTTCCTCAAAAGGACCGACATCCCAGGCCGGAAAGGGAGTTATGGCGGCAGCATGGAAAAAGAACAACTCCCTGACCAGTTCATCAGCCGCAGCCTGGTCATGGGTGACCACAACCGTCTGACGTGGAGAGATGCGGGAAAGTTCTGCAATGGCAAGGGCTGTGGCAGAACCGGCCAGGCCGGTCAGGGTAATCCGGGCTCCGGTATCGGAGAGCAGTTCGGGCAGTTGCGCGGGCCTGATGAGATACATGGGCGATTTTTCCGGCATGATTTGGTTGGGTTAGGGTTATTCGTGGGAGATCTTGTGTCTGGTGCCGGCCTTGATCTTGGGCTTGCCGCCTTCAACCACCACACGAAACTGAATTTCGCTGGTGCCCAGCTTCTGGGCCAGAAGCGGTCTCTGCTTCTCAAGGGTTTCAGCCAACTGTTCTCTGGTCATGCCGTCAATCGGAAGCTTGCAACTGCGGCGGGCCTCGACAAGCTCGGCATAGATCCGCTCGAGCTCGTTGTTTTTGGTGTCACTTTGCTCCTGGTGAACCGGTTTGGCATTGTTCTGGTTGACTACATGCAGTTCAGCCCGGAAGCGGTCGCGGGAGTAACGCCCTTCCTCAATCTGGCGCAGGATCCGGTTCCAGTACTGGCGATAGCTGTTCAGGCGTGCAACCAGGTTGTTGTAACGATGCTTGTACATCGTGTTGTTGATCGGAGTGGTGGCATAACGCCGTACCAGTTTGTCAATCTCCTCTGCAAGCTTGGCCGGTTCCCGCTTCTCGATCCCCATGAAGTACTGTTCATAGCGGATGACCAGCTCCTTCAGACGATTTTCGAGTATCAGCAGGTCTTCAGCAATTCCCATAGCAATCTCATCGTAACAACAGTGTTTTTTTAAGCTGCAAAACTATAGGGGGAAAAAATAGTACTGTAAAGCAATTATGCCGATAAGAGCTTGACGCTGCCGTTGTCGGCAGCTATACATTTCAGGATACAAGCTCACTCAGGAGTGCACGAATGGCGGTAACAGCAGCACTGATACTGGCAGCGGGCAAGGGTACCCGCATGAAATCCGGCCTGGCAAAAGTTCTCCATGAACTGGCCGGCCGACCGATGCTGGGCTGGTCGTTGTCTGCGGCGCGGGAGGCCGGAGCCGGTCGGATCGTGCTGGTGGCCGGACATCAGGCTGAACAGGTCCGGGAGCGGTTCGGAGCTGAACCGGGGATACGGATCGCCCTGCAGGAAGAACAGCTGGGGACCGGACATGCGGTCGCCTGTGCCATGGAACAGCTGGAAGGGTTGACCGGTTCGGTACTGATCCTCTGTGGTGACACTCCTCTGTTGACCGGTGCAACGTTGCAGCAACTGGCTGACGAGCATGAGCGATCAGCGGCAGCGGTAACGGTCCTGACCGCCGGAATGGATAAACCGTTCGGTTACGGCAGGATTGTCAGGGATAGCGACGGCAGAGTCCGCCGGATTGTAGAGCAGAAGGATGCTTCTCCAGAAGAACAGGCCATTGATGAAGTGAATAGCGGGATCTACTGTATCGATCTGGCCTTTCTCCGTGCCCACATCGGGCGGCTGGGAAGCGAGAATGCCCAGAATGAGTACTATCTGACGGATCTGGTGGGGATTGCGGTGGCGGAACATGCCGGATGTTCTGCAGTGACCGCCGATGATCAGGACGAGATTATGGGGGTCAATGATCGGCTGCAGCTGGCTCAGGCAGCTGCGCTGCTGCGCAAGAAAATCAACCGTGAGCTGATGCTGTCGGGAGTTACCCTGATTGACCCGGAACAGACTTACATTGATGCAGGGGTGCAGATCGGTGCCGATAGCGTGATCTGGCCCGGTTGTGTGCTGCGTGGTGAAACGGTAATCGGCAGCGACTGTGAGCTGGAGAGTAGCGTACAGATCAGCGGCTGCTGTATTGCCGATCATGTCCATATCAAGGCCGGTAGTGTACTGACAGATGCCCAGATCGGTGAAGGGGTCAGCATTGGCCCCATGGCCCATCTGCGTCCTGGTACGGTTTTATATCCACATGTAAAAATCGGTAATTTTGTTGAGACCAAGAAAATTGTTATGGGTGAAGGATCAAAGGCCTCTCATCTGACTTATCTGGGTGATGCCGAGATCGGTAGCGAGGTTAATATCGGCTGTGGTACGATCACCTGTAACTATGATGGCAAGAAGAAGCATAAGACCGTGATCGGCGATGGCGTCTTTGTCGGAAGTGATGTGCAGCTGGTGGCTCCGGTGATTGTGGGAGACAATGCCCTGATCGCCGCCGGTACAACCGTCACGCAGGATGTGCCGCCTGACTCGCTGGCCATAGCCCGGACCGCGCAGGTGAATAAAGTCGGCTGGTGCCTGAAAAAGAGAGATTGATGTCTGATTGTGAGCGCCCAAAACAGGGTGGGGTGATCCTGATTGTTGAGGACAATGTCCCCTTTGGCGAACTGGTTGCAGGCTCCCTGCGGGAAGAAGGGTACCAGTGCCACACCGTCACCAGCGGGAGTTCGGCCCTGTCCTGGCTTGCACGTCAGGGCACCAGTCTGATTCTGCTTGACTATACCCTGTCTGATATGAGCGGTGAATCCTTTATAGCCGCCATGCAGGCCCAGGGGAGCAGCGTCCCGTTTGTGGTGGTGACCGGTCGTGACGATACCGGCCTGGCTGTGCAGATGATCAAGCAGGGGGCCAGTGATTTTGTGGTTAAGGACACGGCCCTGCTGGACCGGTTACCGGTGGTGGTGTCACGTACCTTGCAGGAGTCGGAAACCAGACAGCGCCTGCAGCAGGCTGAGCAGGCTCTGCGCCAGAGTGAATTGCGGCTTTCCCGTGCCCAGCGGATCGCCCGGATCGGCAGCTGGGAATGGGATCTGCAGACCAATGAGCTCTATTTCTCTCCGGAACTGTTTTCCATTCTCGGCTATGACGGCCAAGAGCTGCCGCAGGTTTCACTGGAGTGGCTCTACCGTCAGATCAATCCTGCCGACACCCCCTTTGTCAGAAAGACCCTGAGTGCAGCGGTTGACTCGGGGCGTAGTCTGAATGTCACCTTCCGGATTGCCACCTGTCAGGGTGAGGAGATTGTGGTGGCAAGTCAGGCCGAGCTGGAACGGAGTGCTGACGGGCATGCAGCGCTGCTGGTGGGTACGCTGTTTGATGTTACCGAGCGGACCAGGGCCGAGCAGGAGATCCACCATCTGGCCAACTACGATCCGTTGACCGGTCTTCCCAACCGCAATCTGCTGCATGACCGTCTGCAACAGGCCATCGTGCAGGCCAGTCGGCTGGCAGACAGCAGTGTCGGGGTACTGTTTCTTGATCTGGATCGCTTCAAAGGGGTCAATGACTCGTTGGGGCACAAGGCCGGCGACCAGCTATTGCGCACCGTGGCCGAACGGTTGCGGGTCTGTGTGCGTGAGAGCGACACCTTGGCCCGGGTAGGCGGTGACGAGTTTGTGATTGTGCTCAGCGTGGTGTCGGATGAAGACGGTATCAGCAGTGCAGCAGGCAAGGTGTTGGCCATTATCTCCGAGCCGTTCATAATTGAGGGGCAGGAGCTGTACCTGACCGCAAGCATTGGAGTTGCGGTCTATCCGACTGACGGGTCTGACGCACAGACCCTGCTGAAGCATGCCGACCTGGCCATGTATCAGGCCAAGGACTTGGACCGAAACAACTTTCAGTTCTTTTCCAGTGACTTGAACGTCAGGGTGATGGAACGGATGGTGTTGGAAAGTTCGCTGCGCCGGGCCCTGGATCGCAACGAATTCCAGCTGTTCTACCAGCCGCAGGTGGATGTGCTCAAATCTGAACTGGTCGGGTTTGAGGCGTTGTTACGGTGGCGTCACCCCGAACTGGGTATGATCTCGCCGGACAAATTTATCCCGTTGGCCGAAGAGACCGGCCTGATCATCTCGATTGGAGAATGGGTGCTCCGTACCGCCTGCCGCCAGGGCAAGCTCTGGCAGGACCAGGGGCTGCCGCTGATCCGTATCGCGGTTAACCTGTCCGGCAAACAGTTCAGAACGCGACTTGATCAGACCGTAGCAGCGATTCTGCTGGAAACAGGTTTTACGGCAAACTGGCTTGAGCTGGAATTAACGGAAAGTATCCTGATGCGCAATGCTCATGATAATCTTGAGTTGTTGAAAGAACTGACTGCGATGGGCTGCAGTCTCTCGCTTGACGACTTCGGCACAGGTTATTCATCACTGGCCTACCTGAAGAACTTCCCTTTGGGGAGGCTTAAGATCGACCGCTCCTTTGTACGGGACATCACCACCAACCCCGATGATATGGCAATCGCCAAGATTATCATTGACACGGCCCATACCCTTAAGATGGAGGTCACTGCCGAAGGGGTGGAAGATCGGGAGCAACTTGAAATTCTGAAGAATTACGGATGTCGGGAGATGCAGGGCTTCTTCTTCAGCAAACCGGTTCCTGCTGCAAAGGCCGAAGAGCTGCTGCGACAGGGGATTACCTTCTGAACCATGCCCCACGATCAGATCGTTATCAAAGGTGCCTGTGAGCACAACCTCAAATGTATTGACGTTACCATCCCCCGTGACCAGTTAGTGGTTATTACCGGGCTGTCCGGTTCCGGCAAATCCACCCTGGCCTTTGACACCATCTATGCCGAGGGACAGCGGCGCTACGTAGAGTCACTCTCGGCCTATGCCCGCCAGTTTCTCGAACAAATGGAGAAGCCGGATGTG
>CAZOTC010000084.1:0-10482 GCA_964582605.1 uncultured Geobacter sp.
TGTTGACTCTGGTTTCAATCGTTATATGGCTGGCATGATTGAGAACGCACCCTAGCCTCCATGCAACTCTAAACTGTAGCGTGTATGAATACCCAAAGCGGGTTTTTACATCACACCCTTCTATGTAACACCCACAGAAATCAAACGAAAGGAGTGAAAGGTACCAAGAAAGTTTTATGCAGTTACACATCATATGGAAAGGAGGTCCACTAGATGGGGGATACAAAAGGATTGCTCCGAACACTGATCTGCGGAACGGTATTACTTTCAACCACCTCTGCCTTTGCAGTTGATTTTCATGGCAGAAGCTCAACACAGTATCTCTGGTTCAACAGTATTTTTAATGGCAAAAAGCAGGCTGAATTTGCCCAGTATTTGAATTTTTCCGTCACCAACATCGATCCAGACAAGAAGTTTTCTCTGCATGGTTACGGACGTATCAGCCAGGATGTGATGAACGGCACCGGTTTCGAGAATCGTCTCTTCTTTTTGTATGCAGATTATCGTGATCTGTTTGACAAACTGGATATCAGGGCAGGCAGGCAGTTTGTAAACTACGCTGCCGGCAGCGCGTTGATTGACGGTGGCATGGTTGATTTAAAAAACATTGGACCCGTCACATTCTCGGTTATGGGGGGCCGGAACGTAGTTTACGGTATTGACAATGAACTTACACGTGCCGGTGATACGGTTTTTGGTGCAGCTGCAACCTTGGCAGGCTTTCCTGCAACCAATGCAGAGATCAGCTATTTCCTGAAACAGGATAGTGACGGCGTTGCCCGGGAAACGATCGGTGCCATGTTTAATCAGTATCTTTTCAATGGCTTGAAGCTCTACGGCAACACCCGCTTTGACATGGCCAGCGAAACCTTTGAAGAAGTTCTGGCCGGTATAAAGTATTTTGCCACTGCCGATCTGGTTCTTACCGCTGAATGGTTCCAAAGCTATCCTACCTTTGATTACACCTCATTTTATTCCGTTTTTGCAGTTGATCGTTATCAGGAAGGCTCATTCCGGGCTGACTATACCATCAATGAGATGTTTGCTGTACGCGGTGCTTACAAACGCCAGGATTTTGGTGAAAACACCGCCGGTGATGTCTTTGAGCTGGGCTTTAAAGTCCGCCCGATCAACAACCTGATGATAGATGTAGCCTATGACCGTCGTCAGGGTTACGCAGGTAGTCTGGACGGCTTTACGCTTGACGTCCAGTACGACTACAGCCCGAATCTGCAACTGGCAGGTGGCGCTGCGTACGATGTGTACCAGAAGGATGGTACGACCGGCAAAACCAATGCCCAGACCTACTGGCTGGGGACACGCTATAAAATCGACAAGAGCATGTCATTTGATCTGCGTGCACAGGATAACGTCAATGTCTGGAACTTTAAACACGACTGGTCAGGCCGGGTTGCCTTCAACTATGACTTCTAGAAAGGGGGGATTATTGTGAAAAAAGTTTTTTTCATCTGTGCGCTGCTCATCTACGGATTGCTAGTATTCCAGCAGCAATCCAGTGCAGAAAAGATGTCACACAAAGAGTACGCCAAGATGCCTTTGAAGGATTGCAATGAATGTCACAAGTCCCAAGGACTCCCCCTTACCCATGACAATGACTGGGCCGGTAAACACCACCAGAACACCGACTGGATGGGTGAGCACCGGGCCATAGCAGGTAGGGCGAGTGCAAACTGTGTTGAGTGCCATTCTCAGGCTTTCTGTAGTGATTGTCATACCGGCGGCGGTGTCGATGTCGAGCTGCGCAAAAACACCTTTATGCGCAACTACACACCAAAAAACCACCGCAGTGACTTTATCAGTATTCATCCGCTGAAGGCCAAGGACAACCCTCAAACCTGCGTACGCTGCCATAATCAGAAATACTGCAATGATTGTCATGCGCGTTTCCCCAAAGGTTCCCTGCGAATAAAATCCCATAATCCTCTGGGCACCAGGGGCCAAAAGTACTGGGCGGCCGATCACAGCACGGAAGCTCGCAGAAACCTGATGTCATGCCAGACCTGCCATCCATCAGGAGATGTGTGTGTACAGTGCCACAGTAGCGGCAAGGTTCGTCCACACCCGCGTAACTTCAAGGCAGGAAATTTCAGGGACAAAACCAACGGCAAGATGTGTCTGAAGTGCCATTTGCCCGGAACATTCTGATAAGCACTACTTCAAAAGGAGGAAATGAGTATGCAGATGCGAAGATTAGCACTAATGCTGTTTTGTACACTGCCGATGGCAGCAATGATGTACGGCTGCGGCTCCTCAAACAAGGAAGGGTCGGGATCGCTCAATGATGTCGCAACCGTAGGTGAAACCACCTGCGTGCAATGTCACAGCGCAACAAAAGACCCGGTCACCGGGGAAACCATTGTGGCCCAGTTTAACAAATCAACACATTTTCTATCTGGACAAGGCTGTGAAAGCTGCCACGGCGGCGGCGCCCAGCATAACGGCGTAGGCCCTATTCCTTACCCTGCGCCTGATGCATACCGTTGCGCAACCTGCCATACCGGAACAAACTCGACGGTGCTGCAAGCCGGTCTTGCACAAGAAGGTGCCGAAAAGAATCCTGCTAACCCTTCCAACCACGCCAATGGCGGCTATGAAGGCGTTGCAACCGGCGAACCTTGTTACCGTTGTCACTCCCATGAAGGCGCTGTGCTTTCAAACGTAGCCGGCTTTACCGGAAACTACGGTACCACCGGCACCACAGCACAAGTAAACGGCGTGCTTTCCAACAACGCATACAAACTGGTTCAGGATCGCGATTTCACCAAGTTCAAAGGCATTCAGTGTGCGACGTGCCATGAACATGGCGGTGTATTGCGTAAGGTTAACACCCGTGACGCAAATGGCAATGTTGTGGTATGGGATCCGAACAAGAACCGCAAAGTTGACCAGTTTGACCTCTGCACCAGCTGTCACAACTATCTGGATAACGATGGCACCACTCTGATCGCTTCAGGTTCTCCAGCATCCGGCACCAAGCCGGCAACCAACTTCTTCTATCACAACACAGCCTGGTACCGCACCATCGCTTCTACCCACTGGGATAACCCTGCCACCGGCACAACCGCTGCAGGTACCCAGGTCGAGGGGTATGTGATCAGGACAACCGGTGCAAATCCCTGCTTTGACTGCCATGGCCACGAGGCAAAAACCAACACACGGCCAGACGCAACTCCTGCACGCCCATCAACCACCTATACTGATTGGGCCAACTCAGCTCATGCAGGTAAAATTCTGGAAAGAAAAATTGCTGCTGCCAAAAATGCCGATGGCACGTGGAAGGCACGTGGTCAAGCCACTGTAGATGCAGTCATGAACGCCTACACCGATGACACCACCGGCATCGCCTGGACCCATTACAACTGGGATTCAACCTATAATGCGACCACAGGCGCTGTTGATCGCGGTTCCTGCCAGCGCTGCCATACCGCAACCGGTGCTGCAAACTTCATGTCTAATCCTGCTGCCTATAAAGCAGACGGATCGGGCAACTCTTTCAGCCACCTGTCAGGCTGGAATGCAAAAGGCGGTTCACCTCAGCAGGAAGTGCTTTACTGCTGGGCCTGCCACACCAATGCAGGCAAAGGAACACTGCGTAATCCTGGAGCAATCAAGGAAACCTATACTGCTGCTACTGCCGGTGACACCCCGGTAACTGTCCAGTATCCTGATATCGCAGGTTCTAACATCTGTATGAGCTGTCACCTGGGCCGTGAAACCGGCGAAATCATCAAGAACGATAAGGATGCTGACGGTGTTCGTAGCTTTATCAACTCACACTATCTGGCAGCAGGAGGCACCCTGTTCGGCACCACTGGTTATGAGTATGCCGGTCGTGACTATGCAAATCCTGCCTACTTCGCGCATGACAAGATCGGCAGCAGTGCTGCAGCCGGTACCGGTACCAATGGCCCATGTGTTGGCTGCCATATGACCACCCCCAACAAGCACAAGTTTACCAACGTAACCAAGGACAGCACAGGAAAGATCACCGCCATTACCAGCACTGCCTGTGCAACCTGCCATAGTGGCAATTATGCCCTTACCGCTGCAAAACTGGTTGAGGAAGAGCATGAATATCTTGCTGCTCTGGATGCAGGAAAAGCCGTACTGGCAAGCAAGGGTATGTACTATTACAACGCACATCCGTATTTCTATGCTGCACCATACGTTGCAGGTGGAACCAACACTGCATTCACCAACTGGGCAAGTGTATATGGATTAGCCAAGTGGAAGGACACCATGGGTGCAGCATTCAACATCAACCTGCTTGCCCACGATCCGGGCGGCTATGCCCACAACCGTTACTACAGCAAGCGTCTGATCTGGGATGCTATTGACTTTGCTTATGACGGCACCCTGAACAACGATGTAACAGCAGCTATAGATGCACAGGTAACTGCAGGCAGGCTGACTGCTGCCAATGCGGCAATTGCCAAAACCTATCTTGGCACCAGCCGTCCGTAGTAATTCATCAACACTCCCCGGAGGCTTCTGCCTCCGGGGATACTTTCAACGCATTCATCGTCCTTCTGTGGTTATCGGTGCTGCAAACACACCGTATTCGCCGCTCCCACCCGGGAGCGGCATTTTTCTTACAAACTGAACACCATGCCAGAGAAACAGCATACACGTAACCTGCGCGTACTACTGACCGGCTCTATTCTGCTATCGCTGCTGGGACATGGTCTGGCTGCGCTGCTGATAGAACGATCCGGTGCCGTTGTCTTTGATGCAGCAATCAGTGAACCAGCTGTTGTGCTGGTTAATATCACAAAAGAAAATCAGACCACGGCATCCCCTAAAACGAGTACTCCTGCGTCCCAAATCTCCCCAGCTAAAAGCAGGCAACACCGCCCTGCCCTGCCAAAAAGTTCAGAACCGGCACCTTTACCGGAAGCACCAGATCCACTTGTCACCCAAACACTCCAAAAAAAGGAGCCACAGCACCAGCCAGCTTTATCTCATGCGGCTCCTTCTGAAAGCAATCAACTACAGGTTCAGCAGAATACTGCATATCTTGTTCCTGACCAGATTGTAGCGGTACAAAAGGAAAAACTTGTCTATCAGATCAAACTGGCAGGAGTACCGGTTGGCAGCGCCCAGCTTGAGGCAACGAACCATCAGGGAGAACTAAGGATACTGACAAGCATCCGTTCAAACAGTATTATCTCGGCCTTCTACCCTGTTCATAACACCACCGATACCCGCTTGATCAAGGGGCGCTACCTGCTGACCCGTATTCGCCAGAATGAGGGTCTCTTTGTTAGTGACACCGGATTTAACCTGATGTTTCATGAGCGTAAGATCTTCTGGGTAGACCGGTTGAAGAACCGTTATAACAATGAGCCACTTGAGGCATTGGACACTCTGGATTTTGTCTCCGGGTTCTATTTTCTACGCCTGCAGCCTTTAAAGGTAGGGGAAACCGTATCCCTGAAGCTGTACGACGGTGACACAACCAGCAATGTGCCGGTGAGTGTACTGCGCCAGGAAACGCTCTCATTGAACGGTATGCAAAACACTGAGACTCTGGTCATACAACCACACGTTAAGGAAAGCGGTTTTTTTAAAAACAACCGTGATCTGCTGGTATGGTTCACCAACGATGTCAACCGGATGCCGGTAAGGATTGAGGCGACCACCCCCATAGGCCGCATAGCTGCCGAGCTTGTCTCTTCGGAACGGATAACTTGTCCACTGAATCAGGACTAGGGCTCTATCGTTGTATCTGCAACAAAAATAACGTATAACAGCTGCCATGTACTGTACCTTTTTCGGATTTACAGAGCGACCTTTTAACCTGACCCCCAACCCGGCCTTTATTTTTCTGAGCCGGGCACATCAGGAAGCCTTTGCTCATCTGATCTACGGCATTGAGAACCGTTGCGGCTTCATCATGTTGACCGGCGAGGTTGGGGCCGGCAAGACCACGGTAATCCGTACGCTTCTGGCCGAGTTGAAGCCTGAAACCCACGCTACTGCTCTGATTCTTAACCCGATGGTTTCTGCAGACGGTTTGCTCCGCGCAATCCTGCGTGAGTTTGGCATAGAGGCAGCAGATTGCACTGAACCTGCTGATATGGTAGAGGCTTTAAACCGTTTTCTCCTGCAACAGATCGCTGGTGAGCGAAAAGTGGTGCTGGTAATCGACGAAGCCCAGGATATGGAGCCATCCGTACTGGAACAGGTGCGCCTGATTTCAAACCTGGAAACAACAACAGAAAAGCTGATTCAGATCATTTTGGTGGGACAGCCGGAGCTTGAATCGCTGATGGGACGGGACGATCTGCGTCAGCTGAATCAACGGATTACCGTTCGTTTTCACCTGACCCCGATGCAGCTGCCGGATACTGGTGATTATCTGCAGCACCGGATCAAGACAGCAGCACAGGGAAACGCCTCCGCAGCACTGTTTACTGCCGCTGCAGTAAAGCGTATTCATCGTTTTAGCGGTGGTTTGCCGCGTCTGATTAATGCAGCTGCTGATCGCGCACTACTGATCGCATTTAATCAAGATACCAGAGAGATTGATGCAACCATCGCAAAAAAGGCGATTGCTGATGTCACCCGCTCCAGCAAGGACAGTAAACGACGTATAAACCGCAATATCATGGCAGTGTTTCTGACCCTCTTTGTAGCTGCTGTACTACTGACGGGAATCTATCTCAAGCAGCCCGTAACCAAGACGCCACCAACAACAAGCACACTTACTGCAGATAAGACACTTGCCGGTCTGGCAGCTGCAACTGATGCTGAGAATCAACGTGCAGCTCTGACTTCCATCGCAAGAGTGTGGGGGAGGGCTGTTCCGGCAATTGGTGCTGCACCATCAGTAGAACAGGCGTTGCAGGCCGCAGGGTTCAAGATTCATAGCTATTCAGGTAATCTTGGAGGACTGATCAGACTGGGGTATCCTGCCCTGCTTGAATGCAAGATACCCACGGCCTCTGCAAAACGGTATCTTGTACTGGTTGGTGTTGATCAGGCTGCGTTGCGTATTGCCACAGCTGAAGGAACAGTATTTCAAGTGCCGATGGTTCGTATTGAACAGTACTGGACCGGAAAGGCACTCATCCCCTGGCGAAATCCGTCAGGACTGCCTGTTCCGATGCGCTACGATGCAACCACTGAACAACGGCAGGCGTTGGCGAGTTTGCTGGCCGCCGCCAATGCCTGGACAGCCGGATCAGCAGACTACTCGGATGCAGCGCTCCGCACTGCTATCCGCCGTTTTCAGACTCAACACGCTATTGAACCTACCGGCGTAGCCGGTGTGTTAACCATGATGCAGTTGTACCGTTCATCTAAAGAACTGCAGATACCGTCACTAACCAGGGTGGAACACACACCATGAGCCATATTCTTGATGCATTGCAAAAAGTACAGGATGAAAAGGCAGCCAAACTTAAGCAGTCTGCCATAACCGCCGGCGTGCTGCTGGACGCTCCAACTGTGAGAAAACCAGCTAAAAACCGTTTTTTGCTGGTCGGCGGCGTCATTATACTCCTGCTTGCCGGAACGCTGCTTGCCGGACTGTTTTTCAAGCCTTCACCGGCTTCCAGAATCAACACAGTGGCTGCAGTCCCACCATCAGCTCAAACCGTGCCGACACAGCCACCAGGACCGCCTGTACAGGCACCACAACCGGCGACACCACCACAACAGCTGCCTGTGGCAGCGCCCCCTGTTCCGGCTCCACTTGCGGCACCGGCACCTGTCCCTGCTGTTCCCCAAACGATAGCACAGCAGCAAAATCATGATGACAATGAAGAAAAAACATCCAGCCGCCGCAAGTCGCAGCGTTCCGTTCCGACTGCCCCTTTGCAGACCGTTGCAGATACTGCTGCAGCAACAGTTCTGTATGCAGCACCTGAAGGGGTTAAGTTGACCGGTATCGCATGGCAGGACAGCAGGAAAATGCGCAGGGCTGTGGTAAATGATATTCTGTCTGGTGAAGGCACAATTGTTGCGGGTGCGAAAATTATTGAAATAAAACCGACCGTGGTCAGATTTGAAAAGAACGGAACGCTTTATGAGGTAAGTCTGTCCCGCTGACCTAAGCGGCTCCGAACTCCCGTTGCCAGGCATCAAACAGCGCTACCTTGTCCTGCCCAAACTTGGTCAGACCTTTCCTGATCTTTTCACAGCTTTTTTCTTTCTCAAGGCGATCAGGATTTTTTGAAAAGAACAGATCAGCATAACAGATAATCCGCTCTGCAAGATTCTCAGGCGTCATATCACGGGGTGGAAGCGGCAGATTTTGACCGGTTATATCTGCAACGGTCAGCCCTACACCGGTGTGACGTTCACAGATCAGGGCATGCAACGGCAATCCTTCTGCCTCAAGCAACTCCCGTCCCAACACCCCATGCCGAATATATGGTTCTGTTCCATGACAGTCGATGTCAGGTGCCGACACTTTGCAAACTCCGATATCATGCAAGTAGGCCGCCTCTATGACCAGTCTGCGGGTTTCAGCATCTGCCTGTACTGCGGCACAGACCGCCAGTGCCTTGCCCGCCACCATTTTCCCATGAATCATGAGAATATCTACCGTTAATGGCCTGCAGTACCGTTTTAACAGTTCTTCCACCGCAAGCATGGATCACCCCTTTCCAAAGAAGGCCCGCAGGCGTTTCAGGTAGTCAATCGGACTTCGTTCCACACTGTCTGTTGCGGCCTGGGAATCAAGTAGCTGGCGACTGCTGGCGGCATGGCGTGCAAGTGCTTCGCTGAGGCCATGCATCAGACGTTCATTTTTATCCATCAGCTCGGCAATAGCTGTCTTGGGCAGCTCGGCCAGAACCACCTCGGTTCGCGCCTTAACCGTTGCCTGACGCGGCTCACCGGTCAGCAGCGACATCTCGCCGAACATTCTGCCCCTGCCCAGCACCGCCACCTCGGTTCCATCAATCTCAACCCCCATTTCGCCGCGCAGGACAAAGAAGAGTGAAGAGCCCTCTTCCCCCTGCCGCACCGCAGACTCACCCGGTGCAAAGACACGCAGATCCGCACGGTGGGCAAAATAGTCAACTTCCTGCTCATTAAGCACATCAAAGATCGTTGAGTGCCGCAATCCGGAAATAATCTCATCAAATTGATTTGGGAACGGCTCCCTGGCCGGGGCGGTTACCAGTTGACGGTGGGGAAACGGGAAGCTCCAGCCTGCCCGATGGACAGCATACCAGGCCTTGGTCTGCAGTTCGGAAAGGGCAAAATTGCGTTGCCCCGGATCAGCCAGCCAGAATTTAAGCAGGTAGTTGATACTGCTGTCTGCCATGGTCTGCAGTCTGACAAGAGGTGCGGGGCTTTCGAGTACCAGCGGTTCTTCCTGCAAAACCTGCTGCAGGATCGATTTGGCCTGCTCCGGTGGAAGCTCGTAGGGCAAACCGATGGTCAGAGACATAGCTGCCCGATCTTGGGCAGCTTCATGCTGGTTGCCATGGGTGGTCACCACACTCTGCACAACCACGGCGTTGGGAACCAGCACCTGATTGTTATCAAGTGTTTTCAAGGTGATGTAGCGGAAACCCACGTTGATGATTTCGCCAAACAGGTTCTTTTCCGGAATGCTGATCCAGTTACCCCGTGCCATCAGCGGATCGATCTGCACCGTAAAACCGTAAAAGGCATTGGAAAGGGTCGTCTGCATGGCAAAGGCAATGGCAGCTGTCAGTACCGTGGTAGTGGTGATAACCGCTGAAAGATCCACCTGAAACACCAGCCGCAAAGAAGCAATCGCAGCTGCCAGATAGACCGCCAGTCGGATCGCATCACGGAGCAGCATCGGTACATCACCATGCCGACGTAGCGAGAGCACCATGTCAACCAGGATATAAATTGCCAGTTTTGCCAGACAGACCAAAACAATGACACTTTGAATCCGGGCAAGAATCAGTCGGTAATTGGGATACTCGGTCAAGGTGGCCTCAAAATAAAGCAACATCAGACCAAGCAGGGACAGCTTGAGAGCAGTGGGGGCCAACGGCGAGAGCGGCTTACCCTGAATCCTCCTGACGATCGTTACCCCGACAAAGAACAGGATCACCACCACCAGCACCACCAGTTTGTTGACCAGGAAAAAGTTCAGATCTACCAGCGAAAGCATTCCTTGTTGCAACGGTTGTGTGGTGGTGGCAGCCATACTCTACCCCTCCAGAGCGCCGATCAGGTTCTTGATATCAGCAATATTCCGCGCAGCCAGCCACTGTTCCATGCCTTCAGCAATTTCCTGTGCTGCGGACGGGTTGACAAAGCTGGCCGTACCGACCTGAACTGCTGTGGCACCGGCCAGGATGAACTCCAGCGCATCAGTGGCAGACATGATACCACCAATACCGATTACCGGCAGCTTAACCGCCTTGGCTACCTGCCAGACCATCCGCAGGGCGATCGGCTTGATGGCCGGGCCGGACAGCCCGCCGGTGACATTGGCCAACACCGGACGGCGACGCTCCAGAT
>CAZOTC010000085.1:0-10400 GCA_964582605.1 uncultured Geobacter sp.
CAATGACGGTGTCGGTTCGCTGGCAACAATCGCATCCACTGAGCCTGCAGCCAGGGCATCCGGCATGAGTGTCGGATCAAGCTCCACCAACTGCAGATCAGCCGGGTTGATCCCCTTTGCCGATAGTAACAGCAGCAGCCCGCCGTGGGTTGAGGTGCCTTTCTTGACTGCAAGCCGTTTCCCGCGCAGGTCAGCCGCCTGACTGATCCGGCTGTCTTTGCCGACCATGATCCGGTGCCGTGTTTCACCGGCCCCGTGGCTGCCAATGATCCGCAGGTCGGCAACCCGCGACACCGCTACAACAGCAGCAGTGTCTCCCATGGTGGCAATATCGACGGCACCGGTAAACAGCGCCTCGGAACAGGCAGGCCCGTTATTAAACAGTACGGCCTTCACCGTTACCCCTTCAGCGGCAAACAGGTTGCGGGCTACCGCTACAACAGAAACAGCGTCACCGATCCGGTTCTGGTAGGCGAAACGCAGCGGCTCGGCAGCAAAGCAAGATGTTATGCAGAAGGTAAGTAACAACAGGCAGGATAAGGCAAGCGTTCTGGTGTATGACATTTTTCAGGGTACTCCTTCAGTAAACGGTGCAATACAGCAAGGCAGTGCGTCAAGCTCTGCCCGCAGGCGCGCGGTAAGGGAGATAAACGGTTCTGAGGAACGGAGGCGGGGACGTTGGCTGTCAAGCAGCAGATCGGCATGCAGATTATCCGGAGCCGGGCCCATGATGATCACCCGTTCTGCCAGGAATGCCGCCTCTTCCACCAGATGGGTGACGTAGAGCACCGTGGTGGGGGTGGCGGCACAGATCCGCAGCAGTTCATCCTGCAGCCGCTCCCGGCTGTTGGCATCCAGAGCGCTGAACGGCTCATCCATCAGCAAAACCTTTGGTTGAAGCGCCAGAATGCGGGCTATGGCTACCCGTTGTCGCTGACCGCCGGACAGATTGATCGGCCAGGCCTGTTCATGGGCGGTCATGCCCACCAGATCAAGGTATTCTCTGGCGATGCCGGTAGCCTGGCCGGCTGGACAGCCTTGCTGCTGCAGACCGAACCGGACGTTTTCCAGGACTGTCATCCAGGGGAACAGGGTGGCGTCCTGAAACACGACGCCCCGATCAGGCCCCGGTTTGCCTACCGGTTTGTCCTGTAACAGTATCCGGCCGGAGGAGGGGACAACAAACCCGGCGATCAGGTTTAACAGGGTGGTCTTACCGCAGCCGCTCGGCCCCAGCAGGCAGACGAACTGATGCGCTGCAAAAGAAAGCGTGATGTTGTTGAGAATCTGCGTCCCGTTGCCGTACTGTTTGCTGACCTGATCCAGTGAAATCATGGGGTGTGCCCTGATTCCAGACAGTAGTGCCGTCTGGTCTGTTTTTCGAGAGGCCTGAACAGGCCGTACTCGACCAGTACGCCGATCAGGGCAATGACCGTCAGGCAGGCAAAGGCTGCGGTATAATCCAGTGTCCAGCGGGATTCGACAATGGAGTAGCCGAGGCCGGTGCCGGTTCCGACCACCATCTCGGCAGCCAGCAGCACCCGCCAGCTGTTGCCCATTCCCAGCCGCAGGCCGCTTAATGCAGAGGGGAGCGCACCGGGCAGGAGGATCTGAAGCAGCAGCGCCCGTTTGCTGCTTCCCAGCATTCTGGCCGCCCGCAGGTAGGTGCCGTCTATCTGCCTGACCCCGGCCAGTACGGTAATGGCAACCGGCGGAAAGCCGGCCATGGCGATCATGAAGATGGTGGCCGGTTCTCCGATGCCGAAGATCAGAATGGCAATCGGGATCCAGGCCAGTCCGGGGATCAGTTGCAGCAGCTGCACGATCTGGGCGGTGGCCTGCTCAAGTCGGTGGAACAGCCCGGCAGCCAGACCGTACAGTAGACCGACGACAGCCGCACTGCAAAAACCGGTCAGCCAGCGCAGCAGGCTGTCGCTGACATGGCGGTAGAGCGGGGCGTCTGAAAGCTGCTCACCGCCGACAAGCTGGCCAAGCCTGACAAAGGTTTGACAGGGGGTGGGAAACGGGACGGAACGCAGGGTTTCAACCAGAAGCGCTGTTACCTGCCAGAGCAGCAGGAACAGGATGAACGGTAACAGTATGGTAACAAATCGCTTGATCATGACCTTCTATCCCTGCCGCTGCGTGCCGCTCACTGTCAATATACACCTGGCCTGCAGTGTGATTCGGTACGATAAACAGGTTCTAAGCCTTTTCCGGTCCAGGTAACCCACCTGGTGTGGGCCGCCTGTATGAAGTGCTGCGAGACTTTTTAAGCGCACCATTGAACAGATCCTGGTCGGGCCTCAACCTGGTGCTACGGTCCGGCTAAAAGGGATACCGACGTGTTTCCATTTCAAGGGTTACCCACTGCAGTTCGGTGAATTCCTGTATTGCTTCCATTCCGAATTTTCCCCAACCGCTATTGTTTATGCCTCCAAAGGGGGCGTGGGTTTCACCATAGAGCGGTGAGTCATTGATATGGCAGGCACCGCACTCGATCCGACGCGCTAATACGAGACCCTGGCGCATGTTGTTGGTTATGATGCCAGCAGAAAGACCATACCCTGAGTTATTTGCTATCCGTACAGCTTCATCGGCATCTTCAGCAACAATGATCGGGGCTACCGGACCAAAGGTCTCCTCGTGAAAGATGGTCATGTTTTCACGTACGTTACCCAACACTGTCGGGTGATAGCAGAGTCCGTCTCCATAGCCCCCGCACAGTAGCTGTGCACCTTCCGCCACTGCCCGTGCCACCTGACTCTCCAGGGTGTCAAACTGCTTGCGATTAATCAGAGGACCGATCACGGTGGCAGTATCCTGAGGGTTACCCACCGTTAATGCAGAGGCCCTTGCTACAAATTTGGCGGTAAACTCCTGCGCTACCGCTTTTTCTATAATCAGCCGCTTGGCACTCATGCAGACCTGTCCCTGGTGAAGAAAACGTCCAACACCAGCAGCGTTAACGGCATGATCAACGTCTGCATCGTTCAAGACGATCAGCGGATCATTGCCACCCAGTTCCAAAGCTATCCGTTTGAGATGTCTTCCGCATTTTTCGGCAAGTTCGCGCCCAACCCGTGTAGAACCGGTAAAGCTGATTCTCTTGACCCGTTCATCTTGAATAAACAGGTCCCCAATTTCACTGCTTTTGCCGTAGCCATGGGTCACAAGATTGAATACACCCTTGGGAAAACCGGCTTCTTCGAACAGTTCCGCCAATAGAACGCCGCCCGAGACCGGTGATTCCTCAGACGGTTTCAGTACCACGGTATTACCGTAAGCCATGGCAAAACAGACTGCACGCAGGCTGAGTACAACGGGGCAGTTCCAGGGAGATATTCCTGCAACAACACCGACAGGGTGTCTCATTGCCATTGAAACCTTGGACGTTTCCGAAGGGAGTATCGAACCTGTAACCCGGTGTACCTGTGAACCGGCCTCCCGCAAATAGTTAGGCCCGGCAATTGCCTGGTACTGTGCAAATGGCCGTGCTGCACCGGTTTCTTCAGCAAGCAGGCCGACCAGTTCAGCCCTGCGTTTTTCAAGCAGGTCAGCCGCCTTCAGAAACAGGAGGCGCTTTTGGGAGGGAGGGACATTGGACCAATCTGGAAATGCATCAGCTGCGGCTTTGACGGCAGATTGAGCATCCAGTCGGCTGCCGTTTGCCACCTTGGTCAATAACTCCCCCGTGTAAGGATTGAAATCATCAAACCAGGTGCCGTCTGCTGCATCTCGCCAAGTTCCATTGATATACATCTGATGGCTGCTTCTCATGGCAAAAATGTTTCCTTTGAGTGGGGTAGCCTGCAGAACAATCGGCAGCAAACATTCAGCAGATGCGGCTAACCGTGTCAACCGGGCGGATGGTTCCACCGGTGACTACCCTGGCAAAGATTCCCTCTTTGGGCATCACACAGTCACCGGCCTGGTGGTAGATGGCGCAGCGCTGATGGCATTCCTTGCCGATCTGGGTCACCTCAAGGACGGTCTGACCAACCTGCAGCCGGCTGCCGACCGGCAGAGAGACCAGGTCGATACCGCTGGTGGTGATGTTCTCAGCAAAATCACCGGTGGTGACATCCAGGCCCAGTGCCCGCATCTTGTCGATACTTTCCTGGGCCAGTAGGCTGACCTGGCGATGCCAGTCCCCGGCATGGGCGTCACCGGCTATACCGTGGTTTTCCTGCACCTGCACCGATGCTACCGGCGTCTTGCGCTGACCTTTATCGGGGCTTACACAGACTGCAATTACCTGGGCCATATACTCCTCCAGTCAAACTGAAAATGACGATCTCTGCTCATCAGCCGTGCCTTGCACGACCCGTGTCATAATGAACTCAGCAACCTGTGCCGGTTCATTCAGATCCAGAACCGGTACATCAAGCTGCAGCGGTTCATCGCTGGCCACTGCCAGCAGGGCCGGATCATGATACGCGCCACGGCAGATCAGGTCCGGCTCTCCCATGCAGCGGTGGACCTCGATCTTGGGCAGTGTGCTGCGCTTGAATCCTTCAACCAGCACCAGATCCACATCATCAAAATAGGTTGCAATCAACTCCTCCGGTGAAGGGGAGGAGGTCTGGTGTTTTACCAGCGCAAGCGTTTCTGATGAGCTGATGACTGTGGTGTCGGCACCGGCATGGGCGAAGCGGTAACTGTCTTTGCCCGGGTGATCGATCTCAAAGCGATGGGCATCATGTTTGATCGCCCCAACCCTGATTCCCCGCTGCTTCAGTTCCGTGATTACCTTCTCCAGCAGGGTTGTCTTGCCGGTTCCGGACGGTGCAACAAATGTGACGACCGGTTTATGCATAGCGACCTCACCGGCTTGCCAGCAGGGCAGCCGGTTATTCTTGCGTTTTTAGCAGGTTTGCTGATTCAAGGCCGTGCTGCACGGCCTTGAATCAGGACGACCCGGATTACCTTGTGTGGCTTCCGTCGCAGAACGGTGCTTTCTTGGTCTTGCCGCAGTTGCACAGCTTAACCTCTTGCTTTTCCGTAATCTCGAACTCAAGCGGGGACATGGTGCTGCCTGCGTGCGACCCGTCACAGAACGGCATCTTCTTGGACTTTCCGCAGGTGCAGCGATGGTAGGTGCCTGGCTCCAGCTCAAGCACAATCGGCTCCGGTTTTGGCTCTTCGCCAAGCGGTGTCTTGCAGAACGGGCAGATCTTCTGTTTGACGCCGCCTATCGCTGCAAGCTTCTTCTTGCAATTCGGGCACTCCTGCGGCTTGTTCACTCCTGCTGGTCTAAAACACATAGATGTACTCCTCCCTGTAGGTTTTGGAAAATTTCCCAGAAATTTATCCTCTGTCCCTTGCATAGCATCTGCCATGCCATTCCTGCAGAATCCTTTAACATGCTTATTTTACGTTGGTTGCTAATTAATGACTGGACAGTCTATTCTTCTTTTGGCATTGTTATTATCAATTTGAGATCAGGAGGCGCCATGAAGATAGCCGATATGGACCTGCGCGAGATGCTTTCATTCAACCCCGAAGGAGGTGTCATTCATCTGCTGGGGGAACGGGTCCTGATACATAATGCAAATGTCTCGGGGCTGCTGAAAAAGGAGCTGATCGATTCGCTGGGGGAGTTTACGGCACGTTGTATCCTTACCCGTCTCGGCTTTGCCAACGGCTGGCAGACCGCCAAAAACCTGGAAGAGCATGCTCCTGATATCTGGAAGGAATCAAGGAAGTACGCCGGTGCAAAGCTGCATTCCCTGACCGGATTCAATAACGTGACCCTCAACGTCCGCACCGACGGAAGCGGGGACGAACCGCTGATTGAATCGGTCTGGCAGGACTGTTATGAGGCAGAGCAGCATCTGCTGCATTTCGGGCGTGCTGAGGAGCCGAGCTGCTGGCGGGAGGTCGCCTTTGCCAGCGGCTTTGCCTCATACGTCGAAGGGCGCGAGGTCTATTTTATTGAGGATCAGTGCCGCGCAATGGGGCATGATACCTGCCATGTCACGGCACGCTACAAGGAAGACTGGGGACCTGAACTGGAGCCGTACCTGGTCTACTACCGTATGGAGTCTTCAACAGCCATCATGCGGGAGCTGAACGAAAAACTGAAAGATGCCGAAAAGAGGCTGCGCAAGAAAAATGAACAGTTCGCCTTTTTTGAGGGGGCCACCACCCCTACACTGGTCATGTCCCGCAGCCGTGCCATGAAGAATGTGGTCGATATGGCCTGGCGGGTTGCCAAGGTGGATTCATCGGTGCTGGTGACCGGTGAGAGCGGTTCCGGTAAGGAGCTGATGGCCCGTTTCATCCATGACCAGTCCCCCCGTGCCGCACAGCCCTTTATCGCGGTCAACTGCGGCGCACTGACCGAGACGCTGCTGGAAAGCGAGCTGTTCGGCCATGCCAAAGGTTCGTTCACCGGTGCGGACCGGGATCGCCCCGGTCTCTTTGAGGCTGCTGCCGGCGGCACTCTGTTTCTGGATGAGATCGGCGAGGTCTCGCCGGCCATGCAGGTCAAGCTGCTGCGCGCCCTGCAGGAGCGTGAGGTCCGCAGGGTAGGGGAGAACAAGTCCCGCAAGATTGATGTACGGGTCGTCACGGCAACCAACCGCAATCTGGCTGATGAAATCACCCAGGGCCGCTTCCGGCAGGACCTCTACTACCGCCTGCGGGTCATTGAACTGCAGGTCCCCCCGTTGCGTGAACGCAATGAGGATATTCTGCCGCTGACCCGTATGTTTCTGGCAAAACTGACCAAGCAGATGAAGCTGAACATCACCGGTTTTACGCCGAAGGCAGCCTCGCAATTCCTGCGTTACAGCTGGCCGGGCAATGTCCGTGAGCTTCAGAATGCGGTGGAATATGCGGTTGCCATGTGCCAGGGTTCCCAGATCGACATTGACGATCTGCCCTGCGACCTGCGGGCGCTCTCCCTGCGGCCGGTGATTACCGACTGTATCCGCCCGCTTGAAGAGATTGAGCGGGACTATATCATCGGCGTGTTGCGGGCCCTGAACGGCAACAAGGTCCAGGCCGCAACAGAGCTGAATATCGGCCTTGCCACACTGTACCGCAAACTGAAGGAGTATGAGGCCCAGGGCGCATTATCGCAGGACGAATTCGGCGGTCAGAACGGTTGCGCACCGGATACCAAAACGAAACAGCAGCGTTAAGTCTCTTCCTTATCTGTTCTCTTTGTCCTTTCAGGCGGCATCATCCGTAGCAACGACTGCCGGTGATGCCGTTTTTGTTTCTTATTCCAATTCCAACTCAAGGCGCTCTCTTCGTTGGCTCGTCTTCGGCTCCTCAACGTACTAACCTGTACGCCTTCGTCGCCTCAATCCTCGACGCCTTGATATCACTCTTGATTTGGAATCGGAATTGCCTCCCCTTGAGTGCTGTTCAGATTAGCGGATCAAATGTCAATATCATTTTGATAATCAAGGTTTTCAGTTCGACATAAAATCTGCATGCTTGTTCTGGCTGTAATCCTATCACTCTGAAAATACAGCTTCTTTTTGATGGCACAATCATTGCTGGTTCTGTGTGAACGAGCCAAATATCAGCAGCATGAGCTCACATGTCGCAGACAAAGGAACATGCCATGCAAACCAGTATTGTTGTTTTTACCAAGGTGCCGAAATCAGGTGAGACCAAGACACGCTTGACCACCGACCGTGGTGGTGTGCTGACCCATGACGAGGCGAGGATGCTGTACGAAGGCTGTCTTGTCGATGTGCTCAATGTCTGTCTCAAGGCGGACTGCGGTGCGGTCAAGGTCTGCTATAACGCCGACGGTGATCCGGACTGTCTTGAGCAGCTGCTGGCAAGGAGCTCCGATCGATCGAAGATCGTTGAGGTCTATCCTGACCGGGGGGGCAGTTTTGACAGCTGCATGCAGTATGCTGCGGATCATATCCTGAAGGATACTGACGGGGCTGATGGCCTGAACAGTGTGGTGATTGTCGGCGGCGATATCCCGACGCTGCAGCCCTATATCCTGCAGGATGCGGTCAGAAAACTGAAAAAGCTTGCATCCTCCGGCCAGACAGATCCGACCGGTATGGCGCTTGTTGAAGGGGCCTGTCAGGAAGGCGGTTTTTCCCTGGTAGGCTTTACCGCCTCCACTCCGTTTGACTTCAAGGGGGTTTTCTACAATCAGGACGGTGTCACCGCCCTGGACATGCTGGTGGCCAAGGCGGTCAGCAACAAGATCCCGCTGGGGGTGGTTGAAGCGATACCCGATGTGGATATCCCGGTTGATCTGGCAGGCATGATCCCGGTTGTCAAGGCGTTGAAAGCGGCTGCGGAGCATGATGCCGCTGTCCTGGCGCCGGTACATACCCTTCGGGTGCTGGATGAACTGGGACTGGAGAGTACGGCAACACCCCAGCAGCGCTAGCAGGTCATCTGCAGCTTTTTGACGCCATCTGAAAGGAACTGCTTTGAATAATCAAGAGTTGTCACAGACCCTGAAAGAACTGCTTACCCTGCGCTGGTCGCCGGTGGCGGTCAAGTTGCTGAAGCATGGTGAGGAAAAGCCGGACAACGTCTTTGAACCGTCCGTACCGCTCAGACACTGCCAGGCTATTACCGCGGCGCGGCGCGGCAACAGCATCTACATGCCACCTGCCAGGCATGCCTGTCCGGACGGAGCGGCAATCATGGGGCTGATTCCGATGTCGCCCAAGCTGCGCTCCGGCGAGCTGTATCTGCTGTTCAAGAAACTGCCCAACATCGAGATCGCCCGGAAAATGATTGCTTCGCGGGCCGAATTCGGCCCCGGCACCTATCGAGCCTCTGTCGTTGCCCCTCTGGAGGATGCCGGTTTCACTCCGGACGTGGTTGTCTTTACGCTCTACCCCGAGCAGGCGATGTGGTGCTGCTGCGCCTCAAGCTACGGCAGCGGCGACCGGCAGGTCTTCAACACCTCAGGCTATAACTCGACCTGTTCGGACCTGACGGTGCAGGTGATGAAGAGTCAGCGGATGAACATCTCTTTTGGCTGCTACGGGGCGCGGGCGATCAGTGATATCAACGATTTTGAAACCTATCTGTCATTACCCTACGATCAGCTGCCTGCCCTGGTTGCATCATTGAAAAAGCTGGCCGAGAAGAGCATTCCGGAGGCACGGCGCAAGATTTATCTGCCGCCGGTGATCGACAACGTCGCAGGGCCTGAGCAGCAGGAAGGGTGCCGGGTTGCCGTACGGATTCAGCAGGAACGCTGCAACGGTTGCGAACTGTGCGTTGCCTTCTGCCCGGATGCCGTACTGGAGATGCGTGAGACCGAAAACGGGCCGAAGGCGGTGGCGGTGGCCGAAGAAAAATGCAGCAGTTGCTACACCTGTGTCGGCCAGTGCCCGCAAAAGGCCATTCAGCTGGAGCAGCGGGCTCATTAGGACCGATTTTGCTGCGAGGGGGAAGACGTGACATACGAAATCAGGTTTGCCGACCAGGCTGATGAAGCCACCCTGCAGGGGATCTTTCTGGAGAGCGATATGGGGCTTGCCGGTGAGATCGACGAACATATCGTGATCAGCAGAGGGGATACCGTTATTGGCGGCGGCATGCTGACCCAGACTGATCCCGACAGCTATCACCTGATTGTCTTTGCCATCAGTGAAGATGAACGTACCCACGGCCTTGGCAGGCTGCTGCTGGGCAGGCTGCTGCAGCAGCCCTGGGCGTTTTGCCGTAACGGCAGTCGCCCGGCAGGCGAGCGCTATCAGGTTACCACGGTAGCCAAGGGGAAAAGCGCCGGTTTCTACCGCAAACTTGGGCTTGAACCCTGTGACTTCACGGATCTGGCTCCCTCCTTTGCCGGACAATGCGATGACTGTCCGGAGGCGGCGGACTGTCATCCGGTGGCGATGAACTGCAGCTGCACACTTGCAGAGACTGACATGCACAGCACCCCAAGCGGGGGGATGTCATGAACAGCGCCGCCTTTACCCTGCTGGGCAGCGGTGCCGGTCCCGGCGCCCCCTCCTTTTTCTGTGACTGCCCCGGATGCTGCGAGGCACGGGAACACCCCTCAGCCGCACGGACCCGCAGCGGTGCCCTGCTGACCAGCGCGGGTCAGCGGATTCTGATCGACACCTCTCCGGACCTCCGGCAGCAGTTGCTGCGTGAGCAGGTTTCCGGCGTTGATGCACTGTTTATCACCCACTGGCATTATGACCATTTCGGCGGCATCGGCGAGCTTGAGTACTATGTCAAGCTGAAGCGCAAGCAGCCGATTACACTCTATCTGCCCCCTTCGGCGCTGGAGCTGTTTCATAACGCCTTTCCCGCACTTGAGGAGATCTTTACGGTGCAGACCTGGGAGTTCTTTCGATCCTACCCGCTGGGTGAGATTCAGATCACGCCGCTACCGGCCCGCCACAGCATTGAAACCGCCGGATTCATGGTCAGTTCGC
>CAZOTC010000086.1:0-10204 GCA_964582605.1 uncultured Geobacter sp.
GCAGGCATAAAACGGGGCTACGACCGTCGGGGTGGTCTCCGGGAAGATCTTGCAGTTGAAGTCAGGATCCTTTCGCTTTTCTACATAGGAGTTCCATTTGGCGATTTCTTCCTTGAGCGCAGCCGGGGGAATGCCGTAGTTGGCAGCCAGTTCTTCGATGGTATCAAACTTTTTGATTGCACCGTTGGCCATTCCTTTTTCCAGAGTGTGGGGCAGTACCTGCCGTTTGACGTTAACCGCATCGCCGAAGATGACGGTCGGGTAGCCCAGTGCCATCATGGCGTCAGCCCGCACCTTGCGGTTACCGGTTTCCTGAATGAAACGTCTGCCGGTTTTGGGGTCAATCATCGGTCCGTAGCCCACCAGGCGTTCACAAAACTGCGGGACATGGCCGAAGCCCTTTTCATCGGGACTGGTCCAGGGGCCCATCTGGATCCAGTCCATCTGCACATCCATGGCACCTGCCCGGCAGGCGGCCAGGGTGGCCTCACCGGTTGCGCCCGGATGGTTGGTGGAGTCAAAGCGGCTGTCAATCCGGGGGTCCTGGATCTGGCGCAGTTCAACGTTCTGGGAGAAGCCGCCTGATGCCAGTACCACCGCCTTGCGGGCCTTTACGAAGCTTGCCTTGCCGGACCTGTCGTCCGGAAATTTATACCCTTTTTTGATCTCCAGACCGACAACCCGCCCCTCTTTGTCGGTGATCAGGCGCTCCATCTTGGTGGTAAACTGAAACTTGACCCCCATGGATTTTGCCTTGGCAAACAAGGGGTTGACCAGGCCTGAACCGGATGCGTTATCGGTCTGGACCGATCGCTTGACCGAGTGGCCACCGTGAAAGACCAGCTTGACAAACCTGGCCCCCACAAAGTTCTGACACCAGTCAAGCGCTTCACCGGACTGCTCGGCAATGGTACGGGCCAGTTCTGGGTGGTTCAGGTTTGAACCGGCCTTCAGCAGGTCTTTCATGAACAGTTCCGGCGAATCCTGAATACCGGCCTCTTTTTGCCACTTGGTGCCTGCAACCGCCATTTCTCCGCCGTTGATGATCGAGTTGCCGCCATGGGTACGCATTTTCTCAATCACCAGCACCTCGGCACCGGCATGCCTGGCCTCAATGGCTGCTGACAAACCGGCAAAGCCGGTCCCGACAACGATAACGTCATAGGTCTCATCCCATTTCTTCGGCATCTCGCCGCAGGCTGCCTCTGCCTGCCGGACCGTGGCTGCCAGTCCGGTTATGGCCAGTCCGGCCGCTGCTGCAACTGCCCCGGTGGTCTTCAGAAAACTTCTGCGAGTCACTTCGGATTCCTGGCTGATTTCGTCACTCATACGACATACCTCCCTCGTGTAGTTGCCCTGACGGGCTGCATCTGACAAAGCCGACTCTGCTGCATACGGTTTGACGGGCGCACCGGTCCGGCACCCGGGTACTGATGTGACTTCAGATAGCAGTTCCTGTGCCGGCGGTCTGCATGCTTTAACGTACTGAAAATGCGAGGTGTCTGTTTTTGGTGCTTGACTGGATGCTTTAATTTTGCGAAATGGATTTTTAAATTTGAAGTGTAAGGGCGGCCATGAAGACCTCACAACTTGATTTCAGGGAGCTGTTGTCGTTCAACCCGCAGGGGGGCGTGATCCGTTTCCTCGGACAGCGGGCCTACCTGGTCGATGCAACTGCCCAGGGGCTGCAGCGCAAGGAGTTTATCGATGCGTTCGGACCGGAGATGGTACGCACCATCGTCACTAGGTCTGCCTATGCCCATGGCTGGCGCGTTGCCGAAACCGTCAAGACCGAGTTGCCGGAGGTCTGGGCCGAGGCAAAGGAAGGCAAGCTGGGGCCGATGCTGTGCGCCCTGTACGGCTTTGGCGAGATTGTCAGCAGCCGGCGTACCGATGGTCTGGGGGATGAACCACTGGTTGAGACCGTGTTGAAGGATTCGTTTGAGGCTGAGCAGCATCTGATGCTGGCGGGCGGATCTGATGAGGCGGTCTGCTGGCGCTACACCGCCTTTGCCAGCGGCTATGTATCGCGGGTTCAGGGACGTGAGGTGTACTTCATTGAGGACTGCTGCCGTGCCAAAGGTGACGACTACTGCCGGATCAAAGGCAGGTATCTTGAACAGTGGGGAGACGAGATCAAGCCGTATCTGCCCTATTACCAGACCAAAACGGTAGAATCCATTTGTGCTGAGCTGCGAAGAAAACTGCAGGCAACGGAAAAACGCCTCAAGCATTATCAGCGCGACATGGCCTTTCTGCGTAATGACTGTGAAGAAGGCAGCTGCTACCCCGTTTCCCGCAGCAGTGTCATGCAGAAGGTACTTGATTTTGCCAGACTGCTGGCAGAGGTGGACTCTTCAGTCCTGATTACCGGTGAGAGCGGTGTCGGCAAGGAACGGATGGCGCATCAGATCCATGCACGGTCGCCGCGCTCCAGTAAGCCGTTTCTGGCGGTCAACTGCGGCGCTCTGAGCGAAACGCTGCTTGACAGTGAGCTGTTCGGCCATGTCAGGGGGGCCTTTACCGGAGCAGACCGGGATCGTACGGGACTTTTTGAGGCTGCAGCCGGTGGCACCCTGTTCCTTGATGAGGTGGGGGAGGTCTCTCCGGCCATGCAGGTAAAGTTGCTGCGGGGCGCTGCAGGAGCGGGAGATCCGCCGTGTGGGGGAGAGTCAGCCGCGAAAGATCGATGTACGGATTATCTCTGCCACCAACCGCAATCTGCAGGAGGCCGTGACATCCGGCGATTTTCGTCAGGACCTGTATTATCGTCTGAGGGTGGTTGAGTTGCATATCCCGCCACTCCGGGAAAGAACCGAAGATATTCTGCCACTTGCACGATGTATTCTTGGCTCATTGACAAAGAACATGGGGAAAGCAGTTACGGGATTCGCTCATAAGTCAGCTGATATTTTGCTGAGCTATGACTGGCCGGGAAATATCCGAGAACTGCAAAATGCTATTGAATATGCATTGATTCTGTGTCGCACGAACCAAATTGATGTAGACGATCTTCCCCCGGAAATACGCAGCTCACTTTTTAAGCCTTCGGCGGCTAACGGAGTCAGGCCTCTTGGTGCTATTGAACGTGATTACATACTTTCAGTGCTTGCTGTTGAGGGAAACAACAAGGCCCGTACAGCTGCCAAACTTGATATCAGTTTGGCAACACTCTATAGAAAACTTAGAGAATACGGAATGATGGAGCGTTGAGCGAACAGTGACCAACACATGTCTTGATAACAACAAAGCCCCCGAGGGATCAGATTCCTCAGGGGCTTTGTTGTTATGGTCCGGAGCAGATTCTCCGGCATCCTGTATCAGGCTGCTTTTTCAGGTTTCTGAGGATTGAGCTCAACCTGGTCCTTACCCTCAGCAGAATTTCTGAAATTGCTGATGGCCTTACCAACAGAACTGCCTATATCCGGCAGTTTCCCTACACCAAACACCAACATCACAATCACCCCGATAACGAGCAGTTCGGGTGTTCCAAAACCAAACATAGCTCTGATCTCCTTGTAAAATCTTCAATTTTGACTGACTCACACCGTTACTGCCGATACTGATTCTTCTGCATCAAGGCACAACAAACTTGAACCGTGCATGACAGGGCAGGCAAAAGTTTTCTGATTTCTTATGCTGGTGATGGCACAGGTTGCAATCACCCTCGGTTCCGTAGTGCCGGTTCTGGTGCGGGTTGTTCGGTTTTGCCTGAGCTGTTTTCTCAGCAAGCTTTTTGGTGTCATGGCAGTTCAGGCAGATTATCATCGGGACTGCCTGTTTCTTTTTTACGTCACCGTGGCATTGGGCGCAGGTAATGCCCATGCCGGCGTGTTTTTTCCCCAGGTTCTCTGCCGCATAGGTGCTGCTTGCAGCCATACCTCCCAGAATCATGCCAAGTGAAATGGCAAACAAAAGCCGTTGTAGTGTCCTGTTTTTCATTGTTTCTCCAATCATGCTCGAAATGATCTCAACTGTTCAGTTAGCTTGTGTCTTCCTGGCCGTCTACAGCTTTGCCACATGTCTGCCGGTCAGATACCCGAAGGTATAGCAACGACCCAGTGACAGCCCGAAAACGGTGAGAGGATAATCAACACCGCCGTAGAAGCCGGCTCCCAGGTTGCCGATCACGTACAGGCCTTTGATCGGTTTGCCGTCGGCATTGAGGGCCTGATGCTGCTCATTGACCAGCATGCCTGAGCAGATGGTTGATACCCGTACCCTGCGGTGGATTCCGTAGAATGGCGCTTTGACAACCGGAATCAGTTTGTCTGCAGGCTTGCCGAAATCACTATCCTTACCTGAGGCAACGATATCATTGTAGCGCTTAACGGTAGCGACAAACGCCGCAACATCGGTTATTTCGAGTTTTCTGGCGAGTTCTTCGAGCGTATCTGCCACATGGGTGTTGATTTGTGATTCGAAAACGCCCTTTTTAGGGCTTGGGTCATCAGGCATGAAGTTTTTCAACCCTTCGGGAGGAACCAGTTTGCCCGGCCATTTGGCCGCCTGTTCCATGTAATTGGAGTCGAAGATCTGCGCATAATGTCCGGCATTTTTGGCATCACGCAGGTAGTTGCAGAGTACCGACATTTCGACCGTCTCATTCACAAACCGCTTGCCTTCGCGGTTGACGGCCAGAAACGGCATATCGCACATGGAGGCCGGTCCCGCATCGAAGTCGTGCAGCATCTTGGTGTGACCGATCGGCTCAATCACCCCGCCTGCCCAGTAGGTCATGGCAAATCCGTCACCGGTCCTGTCCATCTGCTTGCGGCCGAAGTTCTTAAGATCAGGGATGAAATAATCGCACATCGCCTGGTTGTTCTGATAATCACCGGTGGCCAGGATAACACCCTTTTTGGCAAGGAATTTTGTGTAATTGCCATGCCTGTCCTTGGCAATCACGCCGATAACGGCCCCTGATTTGTTCTGGACCAGTTGGTTAGCCGGCATGTTGAAGAAAAATTTGACACCTGCCTTCTCGGCGGTCTTGGCCAGGTGACGCATGCCGTCACCTGTGGTATACGGCTTCGGTCCGAAGTATGATGTAACGTAGTTCACGGTATAGCCATTCACCTTGCGGATAGCAAACTGCGGTGCGCTGCCTTGATCGACGACCGGTGAACCGCCTTGCCTGGCGCGGTCGATGACCCATTTGACCGCCTCGCCGGAGTTGTAGGCCCATTGGCGAAGAAGTGCGGGGTTGCAGCGATGGTTGTTGTCAACCATGAGTTTTGCAACCAGTGCCTCGACACCTGCCTTGTCGCTGGTTGCCAGATCAATACCGGAACCGGTGTTACCCTGAGAAACCGGCATGGCCTGCTTCTGGATTACCGCAACCGTGGCGCCGTTCTCTGCGGCGGAGAGCGCTGCCGGGACCCCTGAAGCACCTGCGCCGACCACGACCACATCGAAGGTTAGTGTGGTCTTGATCTGCTTGTCGGTAATTGGCTTTGGTTTTGGCATAAAGGAGAGAATAGCCCCTCCATCAGAGCTTTTGGCAAACTCCATCTCCCTGTCCGTAGGCGCCGCCTCTGCACTTTTGGGGGTAAATCCGGTAAGTCCAAGCAAGCCGACGCCGGCTGCCCCTATCGCTGTGCGTGACAGGAAGCTCCGACGTGACAGGCCGCGCTCAAGCACCTCCTCAGTGTATCGATCCATTACTTTTTCATCCTGCGAGTTGTCTTGATCCATACCTTTCTCCTCCTTTTTGATGATGCACCCGCAAAACCTGCCGGGTGGCTAAAACTCTGGCTACGTCTGCTTGCTAATCTGCAGATGATGTGCCAATGATGCAACTATTCAATATGCTTGAGTTAAGTTGTATTTCTGAAGTAGGCGGTGTATCATATTGATAGGTTTTGTATTAAACTGAAAGGCAGCTTAAGCAGTAAGGGATGGGGGATTCTTATCTTGATAAATCTGTGGTGCTTGTTTTGAGATCAACCAGGCGCTGTTGATCATGTGCGTCATAATAAAATTTAGTAATGTTGGATGGTTGTCATATTTATTGATGTTTGGTCGTAGGTTGGCACCGGATGTGCTGAAGAGATGCGAGATTCTTAATTCAAAACTGACGGAGGGTGCTATGCAGGCATATACGGTAGCTGTACCGGTAAAGGAGTTGCGAGAGCTTCGGAGGGCTTTTCTTATGTTGAGAGGCTTGTTTGATACCTCAAAAGTATACGCAGAACGTCTTTCTCCAAGTGACATGAATCATCAGGAAGTGCTGGTAAACAATCTGGTGCTTGGCCAAATAAAGGCACAAAAATTCTTTGACAGCACCAAAAGGCTGGAAGAGAAGATGGCTGGTTAGGCACCTCGTAAGTTCCTTTCAGAGGCCTTGTTTCAGCGCTGATTGACAGATTGCTGCCGTTAACCGGTGATATTTTGCTAGAGGTTCTACGGAAGAAATGATACTAATGCGTCAGGATTGAGCATTCCTGACTCTGAAGCCGAAGGCTGCCGGCTCGATTTACTGTAGAACACCAAAGAGTCAAAGGGGGTACGTCACAGGCGTAGCTCCTTTTTCTTTCCGGTAATGCCGGTTCCAACTCAAGGCACGCTCTTCGTTGGCTCGTGTTCGGTTCCTCAACGTACAGCCTGTACGCCTTTGTTGTCCCAATCCTCGCCGTCCTGTTATTATTTGGAACCGGAATAACTGGCGGTTTGGCCCGATTCAGTGCCGGACAACGGCGCATCGCTTCTCAAGAGAAAACCAGTGTTGTCACGAAAGCAGCAAGCATGATCGAAGCATCGCAGATATTCAACCTGCTGACGGTCCTCGGGCCGACCGCATCGGGCAAGACCCGCCTGGCTGTGGCACTTGCGCGGGAACTGTCGGGAGAGATCATTTCCGCTGATTCACGTCAGGTATTCAGACAGATGGATATCGGCACCGGCAAGGATTTGCATGAGTATGGCGACACTGCCTGCCATCTGATCAACATCCTGGATCCTGGTGAGGAGTTCAGTGTCTTTACGTTCCAGCGCATGTTTGTTGAGGCCTTTGGTGAGATCACAGCACGTGGGCAACTGCCGCTGTTGTGCGGAGGAACCGGCCTGTACCTGGATGCTGCATTGCGCGGTTATCGTATGGTGCAGGTGCCTGAAGACAGTGATTTACGGGTAGAGCTGGCTGCAAGAACTGATGATGAACTGATAGCAATGTTGCAAAGGCTTGAGCCGAATCAGCACAATACCAGTGATCTGACTGACCGTCACCGTACCATCCGTGCCATTGAGATTGCTCGCTATGATGCCGGCATGCAGGATGATTCTGAACCGTTTCCCGCTATTCGTCCTCTGGTTATCGGCATCCGCTGGGAGCGGCCGGAGCTGCGACGCAGAATTACGGAACGGCTGCGTCAGCGGCTTGAGTCCGGTATGATCGAAGAGGTGCAGCAACTGCATGATTCGGGAGTCTCATGGGAACGTTTGGACTACTACGGCCTTGAGTATCGCTTTGTCAGTGCGTTCCTTCGGGGTAAGCTCAACCGGAATGATCTGTTTCAGAAGCTGAACGCCGCAATCCATGATTTTGCAAAGCGTCAGGAGACCTGGTTTCGCAGGATGGAGAAGAACGGTGTGGTGATCAACTGGGTTAACGGTGCAGCTGATCCTTTTGCCGAGGCGCGGGAAATTGTGATACGGAACAGGTGACGAGTGCCTCGTAATGCCACGCTATTCAACCTTTCAGACCATGCACATCTGTGGTATACCTTCCCCCGTCAGTATCGGTTTTAACTCCGCATATCTTGCCTCATAGACCGGAGAAAGGTCTGACGGCCTTGTATATATTTCGACGTTGGAGTTGCACATGTCCAAAGGTAGTCTGGAACTGTCGAGTGCTGTAGCATCATTCATGATCCGTATCCCTTTAGGAATGATCTTTCTGGCCCACGGGTCACAGAAACTGTTCGGTCTGTTCGGTGGCAACGGCCTGACGTCAACCTTCCGGATCTTTGAAGAGAAACTGGGGATCCCGCCGATCTTTACCCTGCTGGCTATTATTGCAGAGTTTGGTGGTGGTCTGGGGGTGCTGACCGGCTTTCTGACCAGACTTTCAGCTGCCGGAATAGCATCGGTAATGGCGGTTGCCATCTACAAGGTTCATTGGGTAAACGGCTTCTTCATGAACGCCAACTGCCTGCCCGGTAAAGGACATGGTAGCGAATTTGCGTTGGCCCTGTTGGGGATGGCCCTCTACCTGATGATTGCCGGCGGCGGAAAGTGGTGTATTGACCGGCTCATTTTCAGGAATTAACAACGACTATCCGCAAGGAGGGGCTGCGGCCCACCCTTCGGCTGCAGAAGGAGCTGTAACGTGGAAGCTTTGTACAATCAGGATGAAGTAAACAAGCGGCGTACCTTTGCCATCATCAGCCACCCGGACGCAGGCAAGACCACCATTACCGAGAAGCTGTTGCTGTTCGGCGGCGCTATTCAGCAGGCCGGTGAGGTGAGGGCGCGTAAATCCGGCCGTCATGCCACATCGGACTGGATGGAGCTGGAGAAACAGCGTGGTATCTCGGTCACCTCATCGGTGATGAAGTTTACCTACGACGGATTTGAGATCAACCTGCTGGATACGCCGGGACACAACGATTTTTCCGAGGATACTTACCGGGTGCTGACCGCCGTTGACTCCGCCCTGATGGTGATCGATTCGGTCAAGGGGGTGGAGAGCCAGACCAGGAAGTTGCTGGATGTCTGCCGCCTGCGGGATACCCCGATCATGACCTTTATGAACAAGCTGGATCGGGAAGGGCAGGAGCCGCTGGATCTGCTGGATGATGTGGAGAAGAACCTGGGGATGCAGACCGCTCCTATGACCTGGCCGATCGGTATGGGCAAGCGCTTCCGGGGTACCTATCACCTCTACAGCAAAGAGGTGCTGCTGTTTGAGCCTGATGCCGAACATGGTGTTGGAAGGGTTGTCACTGTTAAAGGCCTTGATGACCCTTTGCTGGATGAACTTCTGGGCAGCCAGGCTGAAGAGCTGCGCAATGACGTGGAACTGCTGGAAGGAGCCGCCCATCCCTTTGATCTGGATGCCTATCTGGCAGGACGTCAGACCCCGGTCTTTTTCGGCAGCGCCATCAATACCTTCGGGGTGCAGCAACTGCTGGATACCTTTGTCCAGAATGCCCCCCATCCCCGGCCCCGCGCCACCACTACCCGCCTGGTTTCCCCCTATGAAGAACCGTTTTCCGGCTTTGTATTCAAGATTCAGGCAAACATGGACCCGGCCCACCGTGACCGGATCGCCTTTTTCCGGATCTGTTCCGGCAGGTTCGAGCGGGGTATGAAGGTGCGCCACCTGCGTCTGGGACGCGATTTCCAGATCAGTAATGCCACCATCTTCATGGCCCAGGATCGCAGCAACGTGGAAGAGGCCTTTCCCGGTGACATTATCGGCATCCACAACCATGGCACTATCAAGATCGGCGACACCTTCACCATGGGGGAGGAGATGAAGTTTACCGGTATCCCCAGCTTTGCGCCGGAACATTTCCGCAAGGTACGTCTGTTGAACCCGATGAAATCAAAGGCCCTTGAGAAAGGGTTGGTGCAGTTGGCTGAAGAAGGCACTACCCAGGTGTTCAAACCGCTGTTTGGTGCGGAATGGGTGGTTGGCGCGGTTGGTGTCCTGCAGTTTGAGGTGGTGCTGCACCGGCTTGAGTTTGAGTACGGGGTCAAGATCGCCTATGAACCGGTGTCCTATGCCACGGCACGCTGGGTTACCGGTGAAAAGAAGCTGATGGAAGAGTTTGAGAAGAAAGAAAAAATGAACCTGTATATTGATGGTGAAGGCAAGCTGACCTATATGGCAGGCAGTCAGTGGAGGCTTGACAATACCGTTGAAAACTGGGCCGATCTGGAGTTCCATGCTACTTCGGAGCACTCGTAAGTGGCATGGAACGTAAAAGCCACCTGGCGGGCGATGACTGATCTTCCCACGGATCACTTTCCGTTGATCCTGCCCGATGTGCATAAGGTCGCAGCCTTCTTTATCCTGCGACGCCTGAAGCGGTTAGGGTATTCCAACTGCCGGGTGGATAGTGGTACCAAAGGTCTGGTGGTATATGCCCAACGATAAGAAAGGCAGCCAGTTTTGAGCTGGTTGCCTTTCTTGTCGTCTCTCTAAAAGGGAATTCCTTATCCCATAAACTTACCAATCTCGTAGCCGATCTGACCC